>NZ_PXWD01000393.1:0-347 GCF_003011945.1 Halomonas sp. ND22Bw
GCAGAACCGCAACGCGGCCCAGCGCCCGACCGCGGCGCAGACGAACCTGCCGGACCAGCGCGCGCGCTCGGACGGCAACGACTCGGCCAGCAACGAAACCCAGAAGCGTGAGGATCTGACCAACTACGAGATCTCGTCGAAGACCATCCAGACGGTCAGCGACGGCTACAACATCCGGCAGCTCTCGGTGGAGGTCCTAGTCAACCGCGCCCGCCTCGCGTCCCTGGCCGGGCCCGAGGCCGGCAAGGCCGGCATCGACGCCCAGGTCGCCGAGATCGAGCAGCTCGTCGGCTCGGCCGCCGGCTTCAACAAGGAGCGCGGCGACAACGTGAAGGTCGCCGCCGTGG
>NZ_PXWD01000394.1:0-347 GCF_003011945.1 Halomonas sp. ND22Bw
CTCCGGGCAACCGGAGCCTCTCCCCTTTTTTACGTCACCCAGGGCGGCGCTCCGGAGCATCGAGCCCCATCGCGCCGCAGGGGACTGACCTTACGGTCGAGAACTACCCGAACAGCTGCCACGGGCACGGCTCGCTCGCTTCACGACGATCCCTTCGGATCGCCGGTTCGCTACGCCTCGCTCGTGCCGATCGCACCCGCTTATCGACCGCGCCCGTCTCGCTCGCATCGCGGCCACGCCTGCGCGTGTCGCGCTCGCTACGCATCGACCGGCGCAGTCCGACCAATGCCCGGCTCGCTCGCGGTGCCGCAATGCCTGCGCATTGCGAGCACCAGCTACGCATCGCT
>NZ_PXWD01000395.1:0-346 GCF_003011945.1 Halomonas sp. ND22Bw
TTCAGTTCGGCCGCGACATAGCCCTTGCCGTTCTGGACGGTCAGTTCCATGCGCACCGAGGCGCCGTCGTCCAGCGTGCAGATGACGTGATCGGGGTTCAGAACCTCGATGTCGGCCGGCACGTCGATCTGGCCAGCGGTGACAGCGCCGGGGCCCGTGGCGCGCAGGGTCATGCGCTTGGGGCCTTCGGCGTGCATGCGCAGCGCCAGTTGCTTGATGTTCAGGACGATGTCGACCACGTCTTCGCGCACGCCTTCCAGCGACGAGAACTCATGGAGCACGCCGTCGATCTGGATGGCGGTGACCGCCGCGCCTTGCAGCGAGGACAGCAGAACGCGACGGAGCG
>NZ_PXWD01000396.1:0-346 GCF_003011945.1 Halomonas sp. ND22Bw
AACACAAGCGACCAAACATTCTACCGGGCCGATGGCTCGCGCCTGTCGACGCCGATGATGTATCAGCGTGGGTACCTGCGCCTGCTGGAAACCGGGGCCTTGCAGGCCATCGATCTCCCTTATAGGGGCGATCGGCTGTCGATGACTGTGATCCTGCCGCGCACGCGCGGCGGCCTGTCGGACGTGGAGGCTCAACTCAGCGCCAATCTTGCGGGCTGGCTCATTGCACTTGATGAGGAGGAGCCTCGGCGGGTCCTGCTTTATCTTCCAAAGACCGAGACGGCGCTCAGCTACGATCTTATCCAGCAACTGACCATGCTGGGCATGGGGATCGCCTTCGCCGATG
>NZ_PXWD01000397.1:0-346 GCF_003011945.1 Halomonas sp. ND22Bw
GGGCCTCGCGGACCTGGCCAATCTCCTTTTTAAGCACACGGCGCTCGGCGATGCCGGTGACGATGCCGTGGAAGGCGCCCAACAGGCCGAGTGCGCCGAGCGTTCCGGCCACGCCTGCGCCGATCCCCAGACCGGCGCGCCACAGGAAGGCGCCCACGGTCATGCCGAGGAACAGATAGGCGAAGTAGAGAAAGCCCGTTGTTACGTTGCGCATCGGCTGGCGGTCGGCCACTCCCGGATGGAATCGCCTGAGTATCAGGCTATCAATGTCATTCGGCTAGAGCGGGGCGATAAATATCCCCGCAGAAACATACGGGAAACGCAATGGAACTGTTCGATCTGACCG
>NZ_PXWD01000398.1:0-346 GCF_003011945.1 Halomonas sp. ND22Bw
CCGCACCCTCGCCGAGATCGACCGGATTTCCGACAACGCCCTGGTGTCCGGCTCCGGCGTCCATGGGCTGGAGCGCCGGCTGAAGGATGGGTCGATCCAGCGCCTTGCCGCGGATGCGGGCGTGGCCCGCGCCCTGGCCGCCTTCAAGACTTTCGCCGCCGACCGGCCGGGCGTGATCGTCGAGGACAAGGGTGTCTCGGCGGGTCTGCATTATCGCCTGGCCCCCGACGCGGCCGGTCCCGCCAGGGCGCTGGCGCAGGATTTGGCGGACCAGACCGGCCTGAGCTGCCAACCGGGCCATATGGTGCTGGAGCTGAAGACGCCCGGTGCCGACAAGGGCACCGCC
>NZ_PXWD01000399.1:0-346 GCF_003011945.1 Halomonas sp. ND22Bw
GCGGCTGCTGCTGCTGGAAACGCACGAGGGCGCAGGCTCGGCCTATGTGGCCCACAACCGGCTGGAGCTGGATGTGGCGGCAGGGGCGGAAGTGACGCGCGTGGTTCTGGTCGAGGAGCCCGAGGACGCCATCTCCATCATCGAGGCCGATGTGCGCGTCGAGGCGGGCGGCGTGTTCCGCCAGACGGTCGTCACGACCGGCGCCAAGTTGCAGCGGCTGGAGACGCGCGTGAAGCATTTCGCGCAAGGCGCTCATGCCCAGGTCGATGGTCTGTATCTGCTGAACGGTTCGCGCCATGCGGATGTAACTTCGGTTGTCAGCCATCTGGCCGCCGATGGCACGACC
>NZ_PXWD01000400.1:0-346 GCF_003011945.1 Halomonas sp. ND22Bw
TCATGCAACTTCAACATGATTGCCTCCTCAGCTGGTCCAGGGACCGCCGAGGTTCGCAACCAATATAATGCGCAGCAACTGCGCACACTATCATGGGAATTCGCCGGTTACGCCGCGCTCCTCCGCATTACCGCTTCCTCGCGATAAGCGATCATCCATCGCGGCCTTGAAAAGGCGCTCGAACTCACCGGCGTCGTCGACGGCAACGAGGGCAAGACGCTCAACTCGGGCGCGAAGGCCGCGGCGCGCTCGCGGTTCGAAAGCTGCAAGCAGCGGTTCTTCGGGGCGCTCCTCCTGTCAGCGAAGCTCCCGACCGTCATCGCGGCGATCGAACAGCATCTGGCGG
>NZ_PXWD01000401.1:0-345 GCF_003011945.1 Halomonas sp. ND22Bw
TCGACCAACCCGGACTACGGCGCCAAATGATCCGAACGGTTCGCGTGGGTGAGTACTCGACCTACGCGAGTTACGTCGAAAACGCAGACCTCGCGTATGAAGCCGCACTGAACATCGACCGAGCACAACGAATGACAATCGCCTCGGAATACCGACATCTCGGCGACATAGGCTGACAACCGAACACACAGGAGGACATACCTTGATCGGCTACCCGACAGACGCAATCCCGGTAAACACCTACATTCGACAGCAATTTGAGAAGGTTGCACATGAGGCAGGAGAAAAACTTGCTTCACGCCGAAACCTGCCCACGGAACGAGTCGTAACGACTGCACTCCGGAT
>NZ_PXWD01000402.1:0-345 GCF_003011945.1 Halomonas sp. ND22Bw
GCCAACTGCCACACCGTGCAGCACCGCGTGGTGCTGGAGGTCATGTGCGAAGGCCTGGTGCAGGGCCTCAAGGGACAGAACGACGCGATCCGGCAGATGGCGCGCGAGTTGGCCGTGTGGTTCGTCCAGCATGCGCAAACCATGGACGCCGCCCTGGCGTTGCACCTGCGCAGCGTGGGCTTCAATGCGGCCACCGGCGAGGTGCGCTTGCCGCAGGCGCTGCCGGCGGAGGCGGTGCGCGGCTGTGGGTCGGCCGCCTGCGCGACCTGACCTGAACTACAGCCAGGTGCCGCCGCTCGGCATCTGGATCGTCGTCGCCGGGTCGCTGCCGCCGACCAGTGCACC
>NZ_PXWD01000040.1:0-748 GCF_003011945.1 Halomonas sp. ND22Bw
TCGGCATAGGCGCGGACCTGGACGGCACGTCGCACCACCCTGGCAGAAACGGAATAGCGGTTGCGGTCGAAGCTGATGAGGCATGTGCCGCTTACCGCATGCTCGCTCTCGTGGAAGCCGTCGAAGGGTGCGACAACAGGCTGGAGCACCGCCCGTTCGGCTGCCCATGCCTGGGCGACCGTCAGTTCCTTCTGCTCGGGATGCTGGTGCAACTCTGCCCAGCGCCGACACTCCGCCTCCAGCCAGCCGTTCAACTCCTCGAGGCCGGTAAATCGCAGGCGTGGCTGGAAGAAGCGACCGCGTGCGGTCTGCACCTGGTTCTCGACCTGACCTTTCTCCCAGCCCGACGCCGGCGAGCAGGCGGTCGGCTCGACCATGTAATGGTTGGCCATGACCAGGAAGCGACGGTTGAAGACCCGCTCCTTGCCGGTGAACACGCTCGTCACCGCCGTCTTCATGTTGTCGTAGATGCCGCGCGTCGGCACGCCTCCGAAGAAAGCAAACGCCCGTGCATGCGCGTCGAACAGCATCTCTTGCGTCTCACGCGGATAGGCTCGCACGTATATCACCCGCGACGCGCACAGCCGCACATGCGCGACCTTCACGCGCATCGGCTTGCCCGAGATCTCGACGTCCTCGTGGCTCCAGTCGAACTGGTAAGCCTCGCCCGGCCGGAACAGCAGCGGGATGAACGCCGGCGCATTCATCACGTCGCGACGCTGCGCCTGCCGCCAGCGCGCCGCATAAC
>NZ_PXWD01000403.1:0-345 GCF_003011945.1 Halomonas sp. ND22Bw
GCGGCAGCGATCGGCCGCAAATATCCAGCGGTCCACAAATATGCCGAAAAGCACGAGCTTCGCTTCTCGCGTCGCCCGCGCCGCGCAGCCCCCTGGACGCTCGCCGAAATTATCGCGCTCGATCCTTCGGGAACGGGCGTCACCGACCATGTTGCCATCCCCGGCACAATCGATGAGGAAAAGCCATGACGCCGCTTCGCCTCGCCCGCGATATCGCAACCGGCGCGCCGATCGACCGCGACACCCGGCGTGCCCGCCTCCTCGCGGCGCGGCGCTATGCGATCAACTCGGTCCCGCGTCGCGGTATCCTCAGCGGTCACTGGGACGCGGGCACCGTGGTCGGCG
>NZ_PXWD01000404.1:0-345 GCF_003011945.1 Halomonas sp. ND22Bw
AAGTGCGCGCTCCAGCTCGGCTGCGGGTACACGAACCGAAGCCGGACGAACGACGTCGAACTTCTCGACGAACTCGAGGGCGGCTTCAGCCCCGCGATCACGAACAGCTTCGACCATCGGGCGAACCTGATGCAGCACCGCGTCCACATCCACTCCACCTCGGGGAAGCGCGGCGCGAAGTTCGGCCGTGGATGGGGTACGACCACGCAGGTCGGTGCGGGCAAGCATGAGAGTTCCTCTCGTACGCAAACGGGGTGCCTGTGCAAGCTGCAGCAAACCGGTCCGGCATCAGAGGCCCTGAACAGCGCGCCTGAAACACAGAACTGACGTCAATTATCCAGGATA
>NZ_PXWD01000405.1:0-344 GCF_003011945.1 Halomonas sp. ND22Bw
ATGGCATGACCGGCCTCGATCGTGATTTACGGCGACCATACCTGTGACTGAAGTGATCTATGTGAAAGTTGATGCAACTGTTACGTCAGATTGCGAGGTTTGTTCACTCGAAGATCAGTCGAAACGGACCGAATCGTCGACGAGTACGTCAATTCGACGGGCAAGGTCGAAGTCCAGTTCCGTGAGACCGCCCGCCGAGTGTGTCGAAAGCGTGTACGTGACCTTTCGCCAGCGAACGTCGATGTCGGGATGATGATCCGCGGCCTCGGCGACTGCCGCGATGCGTTGAAGAAGCGCGATGGCGTCCGGGAATGTCGCGGAGTCGACCGTGCGAGTGATCGACC
>NZ_PXWD01000406.1:0-344 GCF_003011945.1 Halomonas sp. ND22Bw
ACAAGCTGCAGCAGACGCTGTACAAATTCGCCTTCCTGCTGGTGCCGCTGTCGATCCCGTTCGTGGCGCTGCTGTTCCTGTGGAAGCGCGGCTTCACCCTGTACGACCACGGTGTGTTCGTTCTGTATTCGCTGACCTTCATGGCCATGCTGCTGATGCTGATGGTGGTGTCGGCGACGATCGCCGGGGGGCTGGGCGCCATCGTCATTCCGCTGGGGCTGCTGGCGGTGCCGGTGCATATGTTCGCCCAGATGAAGGGCGCCTATTCGCTGGGGGTGTTTTCGGCCCTGTGGCGGACGACGGCGCTGTTGGTGTTCTGCAACATCGTGATCGGCCTGTTCGTC
>NZ_PXWD01000407.1:0-343 GCF_003011945.1 Halomonas sp. ND22Bw
GACATCGCGCGCGACTTGAGGGGGCAGCGCAGCCAGGTCCGCCGTCGTCTTTACACCGAGAGGCCGCAAACGGGCTTCCAGCGCCCCTCCGATCCCCCATACCTCCCCAACGGGCCAATGCTCGAACAATCGCCGTCGCAGTTCGATGTCGTGGAGGTCGACCACGCCGCCCCACACCTTCTCCGTCGCCTTCGCCAAGGCGTTCGCGACCTTCGAGAGCGTGCGGGTCGGACCCAACCCGATCCGGGTCGGTAGCCCGACGGAACGCGCAATATCCTCGCGAACCGCGTGCGCGGTCCGCACATCGCCAAGGCCGCTCGCGAGCGGCGGCAGACGGAAGAAA
>NZ_PXWD01000408.1:0-342 GCF_003011945.1 Halomonas sp. ND22Bw
CACGGTCGTCGTGCTCCTGACGCGCGACGGGAAGCTGCCGGTGCGACAGCTGACGATCGGCGAGACGCTCGATCGGGCCGAGGCCGGCATGCGGCGTGCGGGGTCCTTTTCGGACGGTGCCGATCAGGTGATGCGGAACGGTCTTGCGGCAATGCGCGCGCGTCACGCACATGAACTGAACGCCCCGGCCTGGATCACGCACGAGCGGTTCAGCCTCCAAGACTTCTACAACGGCGAGACGGTCTATGGACGCGGCGACAAGGACGCGACCTATCCCGTCTACGCCTTTGACGAGGCGACCTATGACGCGGCACGCACCGATGCGCCGCAATGGCTGGCCAT
>NZ_PXWD01000409.1:0-342 GCF_003011945.1 Halomonas sp. ND22Bw
GGGTGTTGATGGACGGCGGCGTGCTCGCCATCGATCCGGCTTATTTCTCGCTCACAGGCGGGCGCGAACGCTGGCTCTATCGGGTCGCGCGCAAACATGCGGGTGGGGCCGGAAGCGACGGTTTCGCCATCTCGATGCCAACGCTCTTCGAGAAATCCGGCGCGGAAGGCGATTATCGGCGCTTCAAGTTCGAGATGACCAAGATCGCTCGGGAGAACGATCTGCCAGGCTACTCCCTGGACATCGAACAGCGTGACGATGCCGAACCGCTGCTGCGCATGACCAGGCGCGATCGCGAGCCGTCCGAGGAGGGCAAGCCCTCCCCTGCCCTCGCCCAAGCCT
>NZ_PXWD01000410.1:0-342 GCF_003011945.1 Halomonas sp. ND22Bw
TCGACTTTCCGATGGATGGCGCAGCGGCGGTCGATCAGGCCCATATCGACTGGTGGGATCGCGGCGCGCGCATCCTGACGCCGCCTCATGATCTTGGATGCGGGCGCAGCTTCGTCGCCGGCGACCCGGACGGCCATCGTTTGCGGGTGTTCGCGGCGGCGTGAGGCGTCAGGCCTCCGCCTCCAGGCGATAGCCCACGCCCCGCACATTGGTCAGCAGACCGGCGGCGTCGGCGCCCTCCAGCTTGCGGCGCAGGTGGCTGACGTGGCTGTCGATGGTGCGTTCCAGCACCGCCTGATTGTCGAAACAGGCCTGCATGATCTCGGTTCGGCTGAAGACTCG
>NZ_PXWD01000411.1:0-342 GCF_003011945.1 Halomonas sp. ND22Bw
ACACGGCCCCGTTCAACGACAGGGCGGGCGTCAGATTCGCCGCCCCGGTCAGTTCCACGCCCCAGGCGTCGATGGTTCCGGCATTCAGGCGCTGGCGCAGCACCCCGCCCGCCGGCACGAACCCCGCAAGGGGGAAGGTCGCCGGCCCCGCGCCCAACGTAACGTTGACGATGGCGTCGTCGATCCGGTTCCAGAAGACGGTCGCGCCCCAGCGCACGCCGTCGCGGTCGAACGCCAGGCCCGTCTCGACCCCCTTCAGCGTTTCGGGCGTCAGGCCGGCGTTGGCCTCGGTGATGTCGTTGCCGACCCTGAACGGCCGGTGCAGTTCGTTCAGCGTCGCGG
>NZ_PXWD01000412.1:0-342 GCF_003011945.1 Halomonas sp. ND22Bw
GGCTAACCTCCAACCGACCCAAAGCCGATCATGCAAGTCAGTGCCACCGATGCCAAGAACCGCTTCGGCTACTACATGGGTCAAGCCGAGCGCGAGCCCGTGCAGGTCATGAGGAACGACGGGTCGCGATCGTGATGGTGTCGACCGCCCGCTATGCCGAACTCGAAGCACTGGAACAGAAGAAGACGCTGGGCCAGCGCTCTCTGTCCAAGCATTGGCTGGAACGGGTCAACGCTGGTTGGCCTTGCCGCATCTGGCCGCGCCCTTCAGGGTCAAGGATCTGGGCCCGTACATGGCAATCTGAGACCACAGGCCAGTGAATTCTTGGCTGCGCTCGCCGCA
>NZ_PXWD01000041.1:0-739 GCF_003011945.1 Halomonas sp. ND22Bw
AGTACGGCGACGTGATGACCTTTCCATTGGGGTTAGTCCACTGGATCCCATCGGCGCTCAATTCCGGACTCACTCGGACGTATCCCGGTATCTCTCTGCATGCACTGACAGATGGAACAGAACCTGTCGGAAGAGGAGATCTGCACCAGGTCACCGTTCGTTCAGCCCATGAGTCCCGACGCTCTTGCATTCCGCTGGAAAGCTTAATGTCTTGTGTGCCAACAATATTCAGGCCAACAATCAGTCCGACTAGCAAGGCAACAATCGGTATCGCGATTCGTGAAACCAGCTTTGTCATGCGTCCGCGCTCTTACGAGCAGGTGCGGAGACGGCCGCCGCAGGCATTGGAACCAGGTTCTCGACCGTGATGGACAGTGCGAGACGATCCATTCCCGTCATGTAGGGCTGCACCCAGACAAGGCCTTCTGCTCGATAGATCGTGCCGAAACTGAACGGCTCGTTCGGCGGATTGATGACGTGCACGGATGCTGTCTTATCCGTCGCGACAGTTCCATCTTTGCGCGCAACTCGAAGCAGTGCACCAGTCGAATACTTCACACGGCCGTCGGGAGTGAGCTTGTCCTGAACCGGCTTGATCGGGTCGTCCATACCGGCCACGAACACCGGAAACTGATCAGCGGTAGTTGCGACGGGGAGGGACGTTCCGAGCTGAACATTCATGCGAGTTCCTTTGATCGAGTCCGATACAGCTTATGGCTTAAGTGTCCAGATTCAGCAA
>NZ_PXWD01000413.1:0-341 GCF_003011945.1 Halomonas sp. ND22Bw
AATCTGATCGCGGCCGCCGACTGGATGCGCGACTATGGCGACAGCAATAATGACGGCCTGATCGACTATCAGCGCGGCGCTGACACCGGCCTGTCTAACCAGGGCTGGAAGGACTCCGAGGATTCCATCTTCCACGCCGACGGTCGCTTCCCGAAGGGTCCGATCGCGCTTCTGGAGGTTCAGGGCTACGCCTTCGCCGCCTGGAAGGCGCTGGGTGATCTGGGCGAGCGCCTGCACGACGACCGCACGGCCGAATGGCGAATGCGCGCCGAACAGGTCCGCTCCCTGGTCGAGGAAAAGTTCTGGATGGAGGACGAGGGTTTCTACGCCGTAGCCCTCGA
>NZ_PXWD01000414.1:0-341 GCF_003011945.1 Halomonas sp. ND22Bw
AACACGAAGCCGCCCTGACGCCGCTGGGCGCCGAGATGGTCGGGGCGTTGGGCGTCGAGGCTCAGGTGGCGTTCGGCGAGCTGACGCTGGTCGCCCCGCGCGAGCGGATCGTCGAGGTGCTGACGGCGCTGCGCGATCAGTTCGGTTTCCAGCAGTTGCTGGACCTCTGCGGCGTGGACTACCCGGATCGCAAGGAGCGGTTCGAGGTGGTCTATCACCTGCTGTCGCTGACCCGGAACGCGCGCCTGCGCGTCAAGGTGGCGACCGACGAGACCCAGCCGGTGCCGTCGATCATCGCCGTCTATCCGGCCGCCAACTGGTTCGAGCGGGAAGCCTACGAC
>NZ_PXWD01000415.1:0-341 GCF_003011945.1 Halomonas sp. ND22Bw
TCCATCGCCATCCAGACCGCTCGCTCCAATACCGACCCGGCCAGCTTCGCCGAGACCTTCCAGTCCCGGATCATGGCCCTGTCGCATACGCACAACCTGCTGACCCAAAGCCATTGGGAAGGCGCCGACCTACGCGCCATTCTGGAGCACGAGACAGAGGCCTATGGACCGACCCGGATCAGCCTCAACGGCCCGCCGGTTTCTCTCGAACCTGCTGTCGTCCTGTCGCTCGGCATGATTTTCCATGAACTCGCGACGAACGCCGCCAAATATGGCGCACTGCATACGCCGGACGGCCGAATCCTCATCGACTGGGGATTGGCCGACCAGAGACAGCGAAA
>NZ_PXWD01000416.1:0-341 GCF_003011945.1 Halomonas sp. ND22Bw
CATGTCGTGATCGATCCGCGCAAAATGCGGCGCGATGAAATCGCGGACCTTGGGGCTGAACTGATAGACCAGGAACGCGCCGCCGACGCGCAGCACGCGCTGCGTCGCGCCCGCGATCTGCGGGCCGATACCGGCGGGCAGCGTCGAAAACGGCAGACCCGACAGCACGTAATCCGCGGCATCATGCCCGTGTTCGCCGACGATCCGCTCGACATCCGCCGCCGATCCATGGACCGCGACAAACCGCGAATCCGTGATCGTATGATCGAGATAGCGAATGAAATCGGCGTTGGTGTCGATCGCGATCAGCATCGCGTCAGGCGCCATCCGCTCCAGGATCG
>NZ_PXWD01000417.1:0-341 GCF_003011945.1 Halomonas sp. ND22Bw
GATCGGATCGCAGCTGACCACGCAGGTCATCGCGGTGGTCACCACCATCGTGTGGGCGACGATCGGCACGGTGATCGCCACCTATGCCGCCAAGGCGCTGACCGGGCTGCGTGTCAGTGCGGAGGTCGAGCGCGAAGGCCTCGACCTCGGCGAGCATGGCGAGCGCGCCTACAACAGTTGACGAAATTGCGGCGGCGGGACGGCCCGCCGCCGCTCACCAGGTTCCTCCTGCGGACACACCTCGACCCGGTACGGCAACGTACCGGGCCTTTTTTTCGTTGATGAAGGCAGGCGTCGCGGCTTAGCGCGGCAGTCGAATCGCAAACATCGTCGGCCAGCGC
>NZ_PXWD01000418.1:0-341 GCF_003011945.1 Halomonas sp. ND22Bw
CCTACTGCGCCGCCTTCGCCTTCAAGGGCTCCGACCAGCAGAAGAAGGTCGGCACCCTCTCGGGCGGTGAGCGCAACCGCGTCCACCTGGCCAAGACCCTGGCCTCGGGCGGCAACCTGATCCTGCTCGACGAACCGACCAACGACCTGGACATCGAAACGCTTCAGAACCTGGAAGAGGCTCTGGAAGAGTTCGCGGGCTGCGCCGTGGTCATCTCCCACGACCGCTGGTTCCTCGACCGTCTGGCCACCCACATCCTGGCTTTCGAAGGCGACGGCCATGTGGAATGGTTCGAGGGCAACTTCGAAGCCTACGAACAGGACAAGATGCGTCGCCTGGGC
>NZ_PXWD01000419.1:0-340 GCF_003011945.1 Halomonas sp. ND22Bw
AGCAGCACGTGGCTGTGGCGCGCCACGCGGTCGATGTAGCTGCGGGCGGCGAAGGGCTGGTAGGCCTCGTCGATGACCACCAGGCCGCCCTGAGCGCCTTGCGCTTCGACGATCTGCTCGATCGTCGTGTCGTCCCAGAGGTTGGCGGTCGGATTGTTGGGGTACGCGAGGTACACGATGGCCGGCTTTTCGGCCGCGATCGCCGCAAGCATGGCCGGGCCGTCGAGTTCGAAGTCGGCGGTGAGCGGCACGCCCACGAACCTCATGCCCTGCAGCTGAGCGCTGATGGCGTACATCACGAAGCCCGGCACCGGCGCCAGGATGCTCGCGCCAGGCAGGT
>NZ_PXWD01000420.1:0-340 GCF_003011945.1 Halomonas sp. ND22Bw
TGAGCCAGCAACTGGCGCAGCGCGATCCGATGCACCTCGACCTGGTCGTGGACACGCGTGCGCTGCACACCGAGCTGCGGCCGATCGCCGACACCATCAACCGCTTCGTGCGCCAGTTGCGTGCGCACTCCGAGGCGCAACGCCGCTTCATCGCCGATGCTGCGCACCAGCTGCGCACGCCGCTGGCGATGCAGGCGTCGCAGATCGAGTTCGCGCGCTACACGCGCGAGCACCGGCAGGACTGGGACACGCGCCGCGCCGACATGGACGCGATGTGGGTCGACATGCAGAACAGCAACCGCCGACTGGTCGCAGTTACCAACAAGCTGCTGCTGTTGGC
>NZ_PXWD01000421.1:0-340 GCF_003011945.1 Halomonas sp. ND22Bw
GGGCAGCGCGTCGATGCGCGCCATGTCCTCGATGAAGCGGACCAGCGCGTCATGGGCCAGCGCGCCGATCGAGGCATAGGGTTCGTCCTCCAGCGTTGCGATCGTCACGATGCCGCCGCGCCGGCGCGCGCACAGCCCCGCCTCCACCAGCGCCGCGACATGCCGCCGGGTCGTCTCGAACGGCAACCCCAGGCTGTCGGCCAGCGCCAGCACCGGGGTCGCCAGCCCGCCGTCCAGCGTGCGGCGCACCAGTAGGGTGTAGATCATGAACCGGCCGACCCGCCCGTCGAACAGCGGCAGCGCCGCCGACATGATCGACGTCTGCATTTCCGCCAGCAGC
>NZ_PXWD01000422.1:0-340 GCF_003011945.1 Halomonas sp. ND22Bw
GCTTGCGCGAGATTCCGCGGTCCGATCTCGTTGACCGCCCTCGCCGCCTCCTGGTCGGTCTCGGCAGCATCGACGGCCGTGTACGCAGCGCAGTTGATCAGCACCGAACCAGGCGAGACGAAGTTGTCAACCGCGCGGCTGTCGGTGATGTCGAGCTCGCGGGAACCGACGGCCGTCACAGTGTGACCCGCCGACGTTGCGAGAGCATCGATACGTGTTCCGAGCTGCCCTCGGGCGCCGGTGAGCAGGATATTCGTCACACGGTTGAGTCTGGCACGCCGCGTCGAGGTACCCGCGGCCGAGCATCGGACCAGTAACCTGAAGGGGTGTCCCACCAGCA
>NZ_PXWD01000042.1:0-732 GCF_003011945.1 Halomonas sp. ND22Bw
AGGCTCGGTCCGACGACCGTCCCGTCCGCAGCCAGATAGAGCAGGTTCACATCCAGCGTCGCCCGCCCCGTGTTGGCTATCTCGACATACAGCCGGTCGCAGGCCCTCACATTGGGCAGGGCGAGTAGCGAGACGACCTGCGCCGTGACCGGCGGTGTTTGTGCGTCGACCGCATCGCCGCACTGCCCTGCATCCGGCCGGTCAAGCCGCGCGACGACCGACAAGCCTTCGGGCGCCCAGCCCCCGCCCAGCGCCTTGATCGCCGCCGCCACGCGGTCGGCCGCCGACTTCGGCTGACCCAAAGGCGGTGCGATCCGCGCCGCGACCGCCTTCATCGATCCCGCCTCCAGCCCCGAACGCCCGCTCCCCGCCGAGGTGATCGCGCCATAGCCCAGCACCGCCTGATCCGCGTCCTCCAGAACGACCTGATCGCCGGTCGCCACCCCCTCCTCCAACCCGGCCGCAAGCGTGATCTCCGCCCCCCGGCGCACGACGGCGAACCGCCTCTGTCGCCCTGCGACCACATCCAGAACCGGCCCATCCATGTCGCCTTCGAAGACCGGGCGCGGCGCGTCCGGCCCCAGTCGGCCATCTGCGGACAGCAGACCCGCCGCCAGATCGCCCAGGCTGCGGGTGCGACCGGCGTCGAGACTGCGGATCAGGGCGTTTGAGAAGACCGATCCCCTGTCTGTCGCCAAGGCCAGGCCGTCATCCCCGGCGGCATAAAAGCCG
>NZ_PXWD01000423.1:0-340 GCF_003011945.1 Halomonas sp. ND22Bw
TTTTTCGACAGACCTGTTCGACGCAGAGGGCGTCGCCGTGCTGGGCCTGCCGAACGCCGACGCGACCGAGGCGCACGGCATTGTCGGCATGGAGATGTTCGCCGACAGCAGCATCGTGTTCGACCCGAAAGCCCAAACGATCAGCGTGAAGCCCTCGGGTGTTCCGCCGGAAGGCTTCACGGCCGTCAAAGGCCGATTGGACGATAATGGACTGTTGATCGTGCCTGTGGAGATCGACGGCGTCACCTTCGACGCCTTGGTCGATACGGGCGCGGCGGTTTCCGTCGCCTCGGGCGGCGCCCCGAAGGCGCTGGGTTGGGCGGCGGACGACCCCAGGCTC
>NZ_PXWD01000424.1:0-340 GCF_003011945.1 Halomonas sp. ND22Bw
TCTTGGTCCGCGTGTCGACTGCAACACTGACCGGGCGCATCGGTTCGAGAGGCTCCATCAGCTCAGCGTGCCATGCGCCGCTCGGGAAACAAACTGCCTGTGCCGTTTCTGGCGGACTCCGCCTGCCTGGCCTGGATGTCGGGACCCCTCACTACGATTCTCGTCGTGACCGATTACGACGATCTCGACATGTTCGGTGGCCTCGACGCCTCCTCCCTGCCGCTCCGCCAGCAGCAGATTCTGATGACCATCCGGGATCTCGTGGCTGCCAACGGGTGCACGCCGAGCACACGGCAGATCGGAGACGCGGTTGGTCTGCGCTCGACGTCGACGGTGTCCA
>NZ_PXWD01000425.1:0-340 GCF_003011945.1 Halomonas sp. ND22Bw
GAAAGTGGAGCAACCCCCATGGGCCGATGGCCTTCAAGGAGAAGAGGTCCTTGCCCGTGAGCAAGGCCTGCAGCATCGGGAAGACCTTGGCCTCGAACTCCGCGGAGCCGGGCCAGCGCATGCCGCAGGAGGACATGATCGCGGCGGTGATCAGGCTGCCACCGGATACCGTTGAGAGGTGCGTCACACGTTCCAGTAGCCCTTCGGCCGCGAGGCGCCGAAGGACGCCCAGATGGAAGGCCGCGGCGCGGACGCCGCCTCCTGAAAGGGCCAGCTTGATCTCCAGCGACGAGGCATTGTCCTCGCCTTTCGTGCCTTTGGTATCCGTGGGAGCCGTCAT
>NZ_PXWD01000426.1:0-339 GCF_003011945.1 Halomonas sp. ND22Bw
GTCGGCAAGAGCATCGGCAGGCCGCGCTGGCGCACTTCCGTGCGCAGCAGGTCCGGGAAGTCGCTGATCAGCCCGTCGACCCCCAAGTCGATCAGGCTCGCCATGTCGGTGCGCGTGTTGATGGTCCAGGGGATCACCTGGAAGCTCAGGGCGTGCGCTTCCTTCACCGCCGCGGCGGTCACGGTGTTGCCGGCGGGCGACCAGACGACCGGCCCTGACGTGGCGCCGGCCGCCGCTTTCACCAACTGCGGCGTCGAGCCGAAGTCCCCCGCGTTCAGCCCAGCCGTCCAGCGGCTGTCCTTGAGCGTCCGCGCCGTCGTGAGATAGGCCCGCGGCATC
>NZ_PXWD01000427.1:0-339 GCF_003011945.1 Halomonas sp. ND22Bw
AAGATCCGCCCGTCGCGGTCCAGCGCGATCTCGGTCGGCTGCTGGTCCTGGTCCAGCGGCTTGGCGCGCGTATCGGGCAGGTTCACCGGCACCCCCTGCGTCAGCAGCGGCGCGGTGACCATGAAGATGATCAACAGCACCAGCATCACGTCGACCAGCGGGGTGACGTTGATGTCGGCCATCGGCGCGCGCCGCCCGCGCCCGCGTTGCGAGGGAAGGTTCATCGCCATGCGCGCGTCACCGCTCGCCGTCGAGCTGGCGGGACAGCGTGGCGTGGAACCCGTCGGCAAAGCGCATCAACCGCGCCTCGATGCGGTTGATCGCATGGCTGAAGCGATT
>NZ_PXWD01000428.1:0-339 GCF_003011945.1 Halomonas sp. ND22Bw
ATGAAGGGAAGAAGCGCGGTCAGATCTAGATCGGCAAGGAACGGCATGAAGTTCTCCGGGCGACGAACGCTGACGCAGCTCTAGAACCTTCAATGAAAACCTACAATGCAGGTAGGAAATTAGCGCGAAGCGTATGGACGAACGCCTTATGGAAACTGGTCGGCACCGTGCCTAAATACCGTCGACGCGGGACGGTGCGTATCGCGTCAACAGAACCTGATCGTCAGGGATATTGCAGGGGTGCCGCATGGGGCGTTTGGCCGACTATCTTGATTCCATCCGCGCGCGCGATCCCGCGCCGCATTCGCGCCTCGAAATCCTGACATATCCCGGTGTATG
>NZ_PXWD01000429.1:0-339 GCF_003011945.1 Halomonas sp. ND22Bw
CCCGGCCTCGTCGAGCAGCAGACTGATGACGATGATCGCGACGAAAGCAGCGGTCGCGTTCCAGACGATGCCCCACACCACCGGCACGTCCGAGAGAGTGACGAAGCCAGCGAGCAAGGCGACGACGGCACCGCCCATCGCGCTCCATCCAATGCCCAGCCCTTTCGGTTGCCAGATGACGAGCGCGATCGTGGCGACAAAGATCAGGACGGCAAGAAGCATCAGGCGACGCGCTGACCCGACGCATCGACCACCTGTTCGCCGTCTTCCTTGGTGAACGCGCCGAGCTGGTCGCTCGGCAGCAAATCGAGGACGGCTTCGGACGGGCGGCACAGCTTC
>NZ_PXWD01000430.1:0-339 GCF_003011945.1 Halomonas sp. ND22Bw
TGATGCTATAACTGGTAATAATTTGATTAGCTCCTGGTTTGGAATAGTACATTCCTGGTTTGGAGATAGAACTGTGCAGCCGGGATGGTTGTTCAGAATGGTTGGGCCTATGCAACAGGGTATGTTGTATAGCGTTGGATTAATATTGTTTAATTACTACTTAACTATTTTATTAAATTCTCAAATGTTTGTTAAATGCTGTTTATGCAAATGAAACCCTACTATGCCATCCTTTGTTATCCTGTGCACTTGCATATTTGCTGCATGGCTTGCTGTGTATGTCATATACTCACCTTGCAATCATTCTTCAGAGTAAGAGTTCTACAGTGAAGCTGTTGG
>NZ_PXWD01000431.1:0-339 GCF_003011945.1 Halomonas sp. ND22Bw
GGCCCTGATCGATGCCAATGAGAAGCGCCTCGCCCGGCTGGCGGTGCTGGTCGAGCTCAGGAACGGGCCAGCCAAGGATCAGGCGGTGCTGGCCAAGCTGACCGCCGCGCCCGTCACCATCCTGGTGGTGTCCACCCCCGTCCCCAACGCCAAGCCGATCTGGGAGCAGCAGCTGTCGGCCGGGGCGGTGTGCATGAATCTGGAGCACGCGGCCGGCGGCTTCGGCTACTCCGCCAGCTGGATCACCGACTGGTACAGCTACGACCCGCAAGGCGTCGCCCTGTTCGGCCTGACCGAGGGCGAGAGCGTCGCCGGCTTCATCCACATCGGCACGCTGAA
>NZ_PXWD01000432.1:0-338 GCF_003011945.1 Halomonas sp. ND22Bw
TGCCGCCTGCGTTGACGACCACCGTGGCCGGCCGGGCCGGCTGCTTGCGGTTGGCCAGTGCCTGGGTGCGCGCCACGCGGAGGCGCTCGGTGATGTCGTTCGGCAGCGCATCGGTGCCGGTCGACAGGCGCGCTGCGATGCGGCGACCGAACTGCGCCTCCGCGGGGTCGCTGGCGAGAGAAGTCGATCGGTTCATAGTGAAATTCCCTTGGCTTTGAGCGCTTTGCTCAGCGCATGGACTGCGCGGGAGCAGTGGGTCTTGACGCTGCCTTCGGAGCAGCCCATGGCCGCTGCGGTTTCGGCAACGTCCATTTCCTCCCAGTAACGCATCAGGAAAG
>NZ_PXWD01000043.1:0-726 GCF_003011945.1 Halomonas sp. ND22Bw
CAACGCCAGATAGCCGGCGTAGGTGATGTCGCTGGATTGGGTCATGCCCGCCTATCGCCCGCGATGGCGGGCGGTGCAAGCTTAGTGCTGGCCTTGGGCCGAGACGTTGGCGGCGATCTGACGGCCGGCGTCGAAGGCGTCGCGGGCGCCTTTGTAGATGAAGCCGTAGGTCGGATAGACCGTGGTGCCCAGGTCGTTGATCGGATTGTACCAGACCTTGACCTGCGACCAGTCGTTGGCGGGCGAGACGTCGACGACGGTGACGTTCTCCTCGACCTTGCCGCGGCTGCCGCCCCAATTGGCGTGGGTCACGCGAACCACGCGGTCGGTCAGGATGTCGGAGACGACGGCGACGTGGCCCCGGCTCATGCGGCCCTCGGGGCGGAAGACCAGGACCGAGCCGGTCTCAGGCGCCTTGCCGGTGCGGAAGTTGGCGGTGGCCTGGCGCCACCAGGTCCAGGCGTCGCCGAAGATGTTGATGCCCGAGAACATCCGGGCGAAGGTCACGCACTGCCAATACGGCTCATCGGCCTTAGCGGTGGACGGGACGGCCCCCAGCGCGAAAAAACCGAGGGTCGCCGCAACCGCGGCGGCTTTGAGCCGTTTCGTCATGCTTAGGGTATCCCGACCCGTCTACGAGGCACCCTTTAGGCCACGGGATCACGGCCGGTAGCAAGTTGTTTCGGCATATCGTCGTGCGGCCTGTTGTGGATTGCGCTGTGGGCT
>NZ_PXWD01000433.1:0-338 GCF_003011945.1 Halomonas sp. ND22Bw
AAGTGCCCGACGTGCTTCCTCGGTGATCGTGTAAACCGCTTGCCGCTGGGCGCCCCGATTTTGGTGATCCACCCGGTAGCCCTGATAATGCCGCCTGACGAAGCCGGCGCGAACCAACTCGGAAACGGCGCGGCTGACTTTTGTGCGGCCGGACTGACGAACCCGCTTGCGAACCTGAGCGTCGACGATCCTGTTTGCCGCCACCGGATCGACCGGAAGGGCACACTTAGCCTCAAGGTCTTGTCGCACCTTGTCTGCGATCGCGAGACGACGGGGGTCGCGCTGAGCGACGGGAACCAGTGCGTCGCATAGCCAATCCCGGACGGGAATCCGGCGGT
>NZ_PXWD01000434.1:0-337 GCF_003011945.1 Halomonas sp. ND22Bw
AGTCACTGAAGCCGTCGTTCACCGCCGCCTACTGGCGCATCGTGACGGGACACGGTCCGGCGAGTCAGGCAGATCAGGACGCCCTGTATGACGCCAGGGCCCAGGATGAGATCGCTCTCTACGGCCGCAACATCGAGAACTATGTCGGAAACCTGAGGGTGCCGGTGGGCGCCGTCGGTCCCTTGCGGATCAACGGCCTGTTCGCCCAGGGCGACCACTATGTCCCGCTGGCGACGACGGAAGCGGCCCTGGTTGCATCCTATGGACGCGGTGCCCGCCTGATCTCGGCAGCGGGCGGCTGTGCGGCGGCAGTGCTAGCCGAAGGCGTCCACCGGGC
>NZ_PXWD01000435.1:0-337 GCF_003011945.1 Halomonas sp. ND22Bw
AGGTCAGAACGGTGCGTTTCGCACGCGCGATGCTGGCGGCTTCCTCAACAGTCTTTTCTTCGCTGGCGCGAGTCGGAACGAAGATGATTCGCCGGCGCCGAGTGTCGTGCTTTTGCAATCGGTACTCGCCCCACGCCTGACCGGAAAGCACCTCGTTGATGCGCGCAATGAAGTGCTCGTCGAGCGACAATTTCGCCGACGCGTATCGGATCACGAGGCGCCCAGGACGCCCAGGCCACCCCCGCGCATCCCACCGGCTGGCTTTGATTGTTTCCCGACTCGGCGCGGCAAGTCCTAGCTGAGGGCTGAGCTGTTCGATCGCACGGTCGACCGCGAC
>NZ_PXWD01000436.1:0-337 GCF_003011945.1 Halomonas sp. ND22Bw
CCTGGGTGGATCACATGCGCGCCGCCGGCTTCAAGGCGCGGGTCAACGAACTCCCGAGCCTTCGCTCTATACGCAGCACCCAAGGCGTGCCCGAGGCGCTCGCCTCCTGCCACACGGCCATGATCGGCGGCTATGTCCTCGAGGGCCATGTGCCGGCCGAGGATGTCCGCAAGCTTCTGGCCGAACGTCCCGAGGCCGTGGGCCTCGCAGTGCCGGCGATGCCGCTGGGGTCTCCCGGCATGGAGACGCCAGACGGCCAACGTGAGCCCTATGAGACCCTGCTGATCCTCAAGGGCGGCGGTACGCGCGTCTTCGCGCGTCACGGCTAGGCGAGGCC
>NZ_PXWD01000437.1:0-337 GCF_003011945.1 Halomonas sp. ND22Bw
CGCGCCATCGCAGGTCAAAAATGAAGCCCGAGTTCATCATGGCCTCGCGCTTATCGGTTTGGCGCCGGTCAGTCCAGACCGGAGACCGCGCCGCCGCCCGGCTCACGCCGCAGGGTGGCCTTCAGTTCCGACAGGGTGACGGCGCGGAAGGTCATCAGGCAGACGCCGTACAGAACCGCGCCCACGCCGCACACCACCAAAACCGCGATCTCCTTGGCCAGGAAGATGCGGCTCAGCTGCGGATAGAAGACGTCGGCGGCGAACAGCAGGGCGGCCATCATGGCGCTGGCGGCGACCACGCGGGCGAAGCGCGACAGGAAGGCGGGCGACGGCCGCC
>NZ_PXWD01000438.1:0-336 GCF_003011945.1 Halomonas sp. ND22Bw
TGTGGATGGTCGCCCCCCAGGCCCCCGGCCACACCGTGCGCAGCACCTACACGCAAGGCGGCGGCGTGCCCCACCTCGTGGCGGTGCACCAGGACAAGAGCGGCAAGGCCCGCGACCTGGCCCTGAGCTACGCCACCGCCAACGGCGGCGGCAAGGCCGGCATCATCGAAACCAACTTCCGCGAAGAAACCGAGACCGACCTGTTCGGCGAACAGGCGGTTCTGTGCGGCGGCACGGTCGAGCTGATCAAGGCCGGCTTCGAAACGCTGGTGGAAGCCGGCTACGCGCCCGAGATGGCGTACTTCGAATGCCTGCATGAACTGAAGCTGATCGTCG
>NZ_PXWD01000439.1:0-336 GCF_003011945.1 Halomonas sp. ND22Bw
CATTGCCACAACGGGTTCCACTCCGCCCAAACTCTGGTCCCGCAACGGCAACAACATTACCGCGTCGTTCCCTGAGATCGTCGATGCGCTCAGCGCCGTGCTCGATCACCGCGAAACCGTCCTCGACGGCGAAATCGTCGCACTCGGACCCGACGGCGTGCCGTCCTTCTCCCTGTTGCAACGACGGATGCACGTCCTGCGGCCCACCGCGCAGCTCCGCAACGAGGCCGTGACCTCGTACTACGTGTTCGACGTCCTCGACGTCGACGGCACATCGACCACCGATCTGCCCTACCTCGAACGCCGCGAAGCGCTCGCCAACCTCAGCCTCGAACA
>NZ_PXWD01000440.1:0-336 GCF_003011945.1 Halomonas sp. ND22Bw
AGCCTTACACACGGTAAAGCTGATTGGGTTTCACCCTGAACGTGCCCGATGACGCTCACCCGCACTTCAGCGGATCAGCTCGACGGACAATTCCGGAAGATCCAGCGCCGCCCAAGCACGATCCGCCGTCAACGCGATCAGCCCACGCGACTTCGCGAGAGCCAGGCAGGCGCGGTCGCCAAACGACAGGCCCGCTTGCCGGGTCGCGGGCCTCAATGAGCCGGCCTGGACCGCCTGCACGCGGTCGAAGTCGACCACGGCGATGTGGAGCTGCTCCAGCGCCCGGCCGACCAAGGCGACATCGCCCCCGCGATCGGCGAGCTTCGCGATGACCTC
>NZ_PXWD01000441.1:0-336 GCF_003011945.1 Halomonas sp. ND22Bw
GGAGGCGTTGTTCGACTGGAAGGGCCACAAGGCGGGGTCGGACTGACAGGCGACACGGCTCCCCATCCTAATCGAGCAGGAAAAGCCAAGTCCAATCAGGGACGTGCACCGCAGCAGCGTCATTTGACCTAACCTAGCGCCAGACCGTGTTAGTCTTGCGGATCGGTCTTTGACATCGCCGGAAACTTGGACTCGTTAGACTGTTTTTTCGAGTTCAACTTCGCGCCTGGGAACAAACCGGCCCTAGCCGATCACCCGGCTCCACCCATCGAACCCGACTTCGACATTCGCTGGAACAAGCGACGACAACGCCTTGTAATCCATGTCGATATGCAG
>NZ_PXWD01000442.1:0-336 GCF_003011945.1 Halomonas sp. ND22Bw
CTGTACCTGAGCGAGGAGCTGTTCGCCCTGGAGCGCGAGCAGTTCTTCGCCGCGACCTGGAACTACCTGGGCCACGCGAGCCAGGTGCCCAACGCGGGCGACTACCTGACGCAGGACATCGCCGGCCGTCCTCTGGTGATGGTGCGCCAGCCCGACGGCGGGCTGAAGGTGCTCTACAACCGCTGCGCCCACAAGGGCACCCAGCTGGTGAGCGACCCGTGCGGCAACACCGGCAAGTTCTTCCGCTGCCCGTATCACGCGTGGACCTTCAAGCTCGACGGCACGCACCTGGGCGCTCCCATGCGCGACGGCTTCGAGGGCACGGCCTACGACCCG
>NZ_PXWD01000044.1:0-721 GCF_003011945.1 Halomonas sp. ND22Bw
TCGGCCTTGCCGTTGGTCTGCGGTCGGTAGGGCCGCGTGAAGCTGTGCTTGATGCCCAGTTCATTGCAGGTCGCCCTGAACTCACGCGAACGGAATGCCGGACCGTTGTCCGTCAGCAGTCGCTGCACGGTGATGCCCAAGCGAGCGTAATAGGCCACTGCATTGCGCAGGAACAGGACTGCCTGTGCCTGCTTCTCATCGGGATGCATGGCGGTGAACGCCAGTCTTGCGTGGTCGTCGATGGCGACAAACAGCGTCTCCCAGCCTGCACCATCGACCGAGTCGCGTCGGTTGCCTGTGACGCGGTGGCTGGGCCGCACGATGCGCCCGAGCTTCTTGGTGTCGATGTGCAGCAGGTCCCCGGGTGCCTCGTGCTCGTAGCGCACGACAGCTTCGACGGGCTCCAGGTCACTCAACTTGGACAGGCCCGCTCGCGCCAGCACGCGGCTGACCGTGGACTCAGAAACACCGACGCTGCGTGCGATGCGAGCCTGCAGCATTCGACGTTTGCGCAGTTCGACGATGAGCAACGCCTTGGCAGCATCAATGGTCCTGGGCGAGCGCATGGGTCTGGAAGAGGCATCGGCCAAGGCGGCTTGGCCACCGGCCAGGTAGCGACCGAGCCACTTCCTGGCTGTTGGCGCAGTGACGCCGTGCGCGGCTGCCGCTCGCACGGCATCGAAGCCTTCAAGAGTCATCTGCTTGACCATCTCGAGTCGGC
>NZ_PXWD01000443.1:0-335 GCF_003011945.1 Halomonas sp. ND22Bw
AATTTGCATGAGGTCTTCCTCCTGATTCGCTTTGGTCGTTGAGGCCGGAGGTTCAACAATGATGGGCGAACGACGGGTCGATCTGTCGGCCCTGCTCTACGAGTTCTCGCTGGAGCGGCATGTGCCGACGTACCATAAGCTGCGTGCGATCGACCGGTTCGTGGAACTGGATGGGCTGCGAGCGCATCTGGCGCCGTCCTACAGCGCCATTGGCCGGCCTTCGATCGATCCAGAACTGCTGATCCGCATGCTACTGGTCGGGTACTGCTTCGGCATTCGCTCAGAGAGACGGCTGTGCGAGGAGGCCCACTCAATCTGGCCTATCGTTGGTTCTG
>NZ_PXWD01000444.1:0-335 GCF_003011945.1 Halomonas sp. ND22Bw
GTCCACCGTGCGGTGATCGTGCGCACCGCCAAGGACATCCGCCGCGCGGACGGGTCGGTGATCCGGTTCGACGGCAATGCCGCGGTGCTGGTCAACAAGAACGAGGAGCCGATTGGCACCCGTATCTTCGGCCCGGTCGTGCGCGAGCTGCGTGGCAAGAAGCACATGAAGATCATCAGCCTCGCTCCGGAGGTGCTGTAATGGCCGCCGCGAAGATCAAGAAGGGTGATCGAGTCGTCGTCCTGTCCGGCAAGGACAAGGGCAAGACCGGCACCGTGACGCTCGCCATGCCGAAGGACGGCAAGGTCGTCGTCGAGGGCGTTAACGTCGCCACC
>NZ_PXWD01000445.1:0-334 GCF_003011945.1 Halomonas sp. ND22Bw
TCTTCAACCCGTCGAACGAGGCGTGGTTCGGCACCTGGGGTCCGCCGCAGTTCCTGCGCCAGGCGCAGCTGCGCGCGATCGAGGAAGGGCTGCCGATCGTGCGCGCCACACCCAACAGCAATTCGTCGGTGATCTCCGCCGACGGCGAGGTGCTGGGCGTGGTGCCGCACCATCGCGCCGGGGCGATCGACCTGCCGATCCCGCCCGCGCGCGCGCCGACGCCGTTCGCGCAACTGGGCAATGCGATGGCGGCGATCGTCGGTGCCATGCTGGTGGCGATCGCATTTGCCATCCGCCGCCGCTCGCGATAGAGACATAAAGGCATCTTTATATC
>NZ_PXWD01000446.1:0-334 GCF_003011945.1 Halomonas sp. ND22Bw
GCCGTCTGACGGTGGCGTCGCCGTGACGGAACCGAACGCGCTGCCTGGGCAGTCCCGACCGCCATGGACAGAGTGCACGCGGCTGGCCACCCTCGATGCTTACGGCATCCTCGATACGCCGCGCGAGCAGGGCTTCGACGATGTTGCCGCGCTGGCGGCCGAGATCTGCGGCACGCCGATGGCGGCCGTGGCGTTCGTCGGCGAGGGACGCCAGTTCCTCAAGGCGGAGGTCGGGCTCGGCGGGCTGGGGGCGCCGTTCGACACCTCGTGCTGGCGTCGGGCCGTCTTGCAGGATGACTTCCTGCACGTGCCGGACGCAACGAAGGACGGGCGT
>NZ_PXWD01000447.1:0-334 GCF_003011945.1 Halomonas sp. ND22Bw
CGCTGCGTGAAGCGCTGGAGAACCTGGACAAGGACCGCGCCTTCCTCAAGAAGGGCGGCGTCATGGATGACGACTTCATCGACAGCTACATCGAGCTGAAGATGGAAGAAGTGATGCGTCTGCAACTGCATCCGCACCCCGTCGAGTTCGACATGTATTACAGCTGCTGATCGCAGGATCAGCGTGAAGACGAAGGGCCGGGGATCGCTCCCCGGCCCTTTTTCCATGTCTTGGATTCGCTGGCGAAACGCGACGCCCGCGTCTCACTATCGGATCGTCAGGCGACCTCGGCTTCCAGCGCGTCCGCCTTGCTGCGCCGCAGTTCGATCAGCCG
>NZ_PXWD01000448.1:0-334 GCF_003011945.1 Halomonas sp. ND22Bw
CGGGCATCCGGGTCCACAGAGTTCCTTTGCCGTGCACCACTTCGTCATGGCTGATCGGTAGCAGGTAGTTCTCACTCCACGCGTACATCAGTGAGAACGTGATCTCGTGATGGTGGTAGGTCCGGTGTACCGGGTCGTGACCGAGGAACCCGAGGGTGTCGTGCATCCACCCCATGTTCCACTTGAAGCCGAAGCCGAGGCCGCCCGTGTAGGTCGGGTGCGAGACGCCCGGCCAGGAGGTCGATTCCTCCGCCACCGTGAGGGTGCCCGGCGCGTGCGCGTAGGTGGCCTCGTTGGTCTTGCGCAGGAACTCGATGGCGTCGAGATTCTCGTT
>NZ_PXWD01000449.1:0-333 GCF_003011945.1 Halomonas sp. ND22Bw
CCTAGCGACGACCGCGACGAACGCGGACGGCCGCTGCGACGCACCCCTGCTTGCCGGGGATGCGGTGGTGCCCGGCACCTACGAGATCGCCTTCGAGGTCGGCGCCTACTTCGCGCGGACCTCGGCCGGCGAGGCGCCAGCCTTCCTCGATACCGTGCCGGTGCGCTTCCGCATCGCGCCGCAGGGCGCGGGCACGCCCGCCCACCTGCACGTGCCGCTCCTGATCTCCCCCTACGGCTACAGCACCTATCGCGGAAGCTGAGCCGCCCTCCGGACCGTCAGGGCGCGCCGCAAGACGCCCGCCGGCCCATCGCGCCACCCAGCCAAGACGCC
>NZ_PXWD01000450.1:0-333 GCF_003011945.1 Halomonas sp. ND22Bw
GAGATCGGCATGCTGGGCGCTTACGGCGTGGCCATGTCGACCGGCTTCAACGGCTATGGCGAACACGACATCGCCGCCGTCGAGGACGCCCCGATGGCCTCGCTCTACGGCCTGGCTCCGCGCTCCATCCCCACCGTGCGCACCACGGCGGAAGAGAACGCGCGCAAGGTCGTGCGCCTGTCACGTCCCAAGGGTAAGGCCGGTCAGCGCAAGTCGCGCCGGAAGTAGGACGCCCGCACCTGTAACCGTCATCCTCGGGCTCGACCCGAGGATCGGCCCCCTCTGCGTCTTCCTTGCGAGGAACGCGCGGCGGAACGTCCGACCCTCCGATCA
>NZ_PXWD01000451.1:0-333 GCF_003011945.1 Halomonas sp. ND22Bw
CGACCTGCACGTTCGCCTTCTTCACCAGCTTCGCGTAGCGCTCCTGCTCGGACTTGAAGAACTTCAGCGCGGCTTCGGGCGTGCCCGGGTTGATGAAGTTGTCCTGCTTGGCCATTGCCGCCTTGACCTCCGGGTCATTGAAGGCGACGACGATCGCGTCGTGCAGCCGCTTGACCTGCGCGGCCGGCAGCTTGGCCGGGCCGACCAGGGCGAACCAGCCTTCGACATCCACCGACGGGAAGCCCTGTTCAGCGATGGTCGGCACGTCGGGCAACGAGGCGACGCGCTGCTTGCCCATCACGCCGATGGCGCGCAGCGTGCCGGCCTTCAGGT
>NZ_PXWD01000452.1:0-333 GCF_003011945.1 Halomonas sp. ND22Bw
GACGAACTCGTTGCCGATCGGCGGGATGATCACGCGCATCGCCTGCGGCAGGATGATGCGGCGCAGCGCCAGCAGGCGCGGCATGCCGATGGACTTGGCGGCTTCGTACTGGCCCACGTCGACCGACAGCAGCCCGGCGCGCACCACCTCGGAGGTGTAGGCGCCCTGGTTGATGCCCAGGCCCAGCAGCGCGGCGAGGAAAGGCGTCATCACGTTCACCGTCTTGGCTTCCCACAGCCCGGGGATGCCGAGCGTCGGAAACACCAGCGCCAGGTTGAACCACAGCAGCAGTTGCAGGATGACCGGTGTGCCGCGGAACAGCCACACGTAGCC
>NZ_PXWD01000045.1:0-716 GCF_003011945.1 Halomonas sp. ND22Bw
CACCGTTCGTCGCTCGCGTCCTGAAAGACGCCGCTGATCGCAGCGTGGTAGCTACACGCGAAAGGATCTTGTCGGGCCGCGAGCAGATCGAAGCTTTGCGAAACAAGCCGGAGAGGAGCCGCTTTGAGAATGTGTTCCTGAGGGTCGCCGACGGCACGCGCCCCGCTCGAAGCGAGTTCGACATGTTCAAATATCGCAAGGTTGCCATCGCCGCGGCCAGCGATCTTCTCGTTCTGACCCTGCCTGATGCGATCTGCTTCATCATCGCCATCGCGCTCCGGGTCGAAATGCCGATAGAATGCCTGCGGACCCTGCGGCGCGACTGCCTGAAGAACCCCGCGAGAGGGTACGTCTCCATTGAATACACAAAGGGACGAGGCGGCCCCCGCGCGAAGATCAAGCGCGAACGCGTGCGTGATGGTGGAATTAATACGCCCGGCGGACTCGTTCGCCTTGCCCTCGAACTATCCCGACCCGCCGCCGAGCGAATGGCCGATCGAGGGGACCCGAATGCGGATTACCTGTGGGTGGGCTTCGTTGCAGCCGGACTGCCGAGCTGGCGGCGGTTCAGCCTTTCTACCCACAACTTCTATGCCGCGATCAGGAGCCTTGGGCTCGTCGACGAAGCGGGCAAGCCGATAACCAAGATCGTTCCCGCCCGGCTAAGGAAGACGGTGAAGCGGGACAATTACTTGCGCCACACAGGCCACCTTCGG
>NZ_PXWD01000453.1:0-333 GCF_003011945.1 Halomonas sp. ND22Bw
GGTCGATGCCCGTGCGAGTGGGCGCGATGCCTTCCGCGCGATCGACGCGAAGGTGGGCTGGGATCAGCTCGAACGCAGCATCCGCTTTGCCGAGGATCTGACGCGCTCGGCCGATGATGGCCTGGAAGAAGTGGTTGAACGCTACCCTGCGGTGCGGCGGTTCGCCCCGACCTTCCTTGCCGCCTTCACCTTCCGCACCGCGCGGTCGGGCGATCCGCTGCTCGGTGCGATCGAGGTGCTGCGCACGATGTACCGCGACGGCCGATCGGTCCTGCCGAAGCGGGTGCCTACCAGCTTCATCGAGCCGCGCTGGCGCAAGGTCGTGCAGACGGC
>NZ_PXWD01000454.1:0-333 GCF_003011945.1 Halomonas sp. ND22Bw
GTAGTGCTGTTGCAGATAGCCGATCCACAGCACCAGTTCGGCGATGGCGGCGGCGCGGACGTTCAGTTCGATGCCCAGGAACTGGTGCGGATCAACGGTCTCGAAGCCGATGGTCTCTGACTGACCCATTTCGGCGAGAGCTTCCAGCACATCGCCTTCCAGCCGCTTCATCAATTCCAGAGAGACATAGAGGAAATTGCCCGTTCCGCACGCCGGGTCCAGCACACGGGTGGTGCAGAGTTGGTGGTGGAAGGCGCGGAGGATGGCGACGGCCTGTTTCAGATCGCCGCGTTCTCGGGCGTCTCCCGCCTTCAACTGCGCATCGGCCCAGTC
>NZ_PXWD01000455.1:0-332 GCF_003011945.1 Halomonas sp. ND22Bw
CCTGAAGGCGGCCTGAGAGCGCTTGTCGATGCTTAGCCCGCCTATCGACTTCGTCTGGCTGAAGAAGCTGCATCATTCCAAACGGATGCAGCTGACCTTCAGCGTCGGAATGGCTGGACGCGTTCATCTGAACGACAGCCCCGAAGCGCTCGTGACTGAACTCCTACGTCTGGCTGAGATCGGTCAGAAATTGGAGATCGCGACCGCCGAACAGGTGAAGGCGGCGCGCTCGTGAGCCGCCACGTCCAGACCTCGTGCACGGTGAAAGCCGGGTGCTTCGTCTGCAATGGCATGACGGCGATCTGGACGTCCGCCAATGTGATGGCAGTCGC
>NZ_PXWD01000456.1:0-332 GCF_003011945.1 Halomonas sp. ND22Bw
GGAAAGTTCTTCTCTTTGAAAGCCGGCGTATGATTGTGCTTGTTCGCGAAGGGGCCGGCCGCTAGAAGGCGTGACCCAAACGAAAAAAGGCCGCCCCGGTTGAGGAGCGGCCCGAAGTCTAGGGAGGAAACGCCCAAGAAGGGCTGCACAACCGCGACGCCGTCGCAGTTGCACGACGGTCCTATCGCATGTCATGTTGCGGTGCACAATAGCCACGCTTCAGGTATACAGCCCCTCGCGTTGAAGCCGCGTCAGCAGGGCACCCGCCTCGATCCGAGCCGCCGCGTCCTGCTCCGCGTTCTCAAGCCTTTGCTCGAACATGGGCACGAGCC
>NZ_PXWD01000457.1:0-331 GCF_003011945.1 Halomonas sp. ND22Bw
CGCTCCAGCGCCTTGATCCGCTCGCGCTCGTCCGTCGTCGGACCCGCTCGTTGGCCCTGGTCTCGCTCGGCTTGGCGTACCCAATTCCGCAGCGTCTCGCCCGAGCAGCCGATCTTCGCGGCAATCGAGCGGATCGCACCGTACTGGGAATCATGCTCGCCCTGGTGCTCCAACACCATGCGCACGGCGCGCTCGCGGACTTCAGGGGAAAAGGGTGGGGTTCGCTTCGTCATGGCTCCATCCTCGCAAGATCAGGAGCCTCCGGGAAACCCGGCGCGGTTCAGATGCCCTCTCTGATCGCGCTACGGCGCCCGTGGAGGCGTTCGGCGAG
>NZ_PXWD01000458.1:0-331 GCF_003011945.1 Halomonas sp. ND22Bw
AGGTGGCGACTGACCGCGTCGGGATCGAAGCGGCCGGCGAGACGGAAGGGCGGGCGGCCATGGGCCGTCGCAAGGCGCCGCAGGGTCTCGATCCGGGCGGCTTCGCGGGCGATCCAGCGCCGGCGCAGGGCGGGTCGCATGAAGACCAGCCGGCGCCCGGCGCCTTCGAGATCGTCGAGTTCGAGGAGGCCCCAGTCCGGCAGGCCCTCCGCCTCGGCGGCGTCGCCGAGAAGCACCGGGACCAGGTCGTGCCGGCCCAAGGCGGCGAAGACCTCGGTGATCAGCGCCTCCGGCCACCGGAAGTCGGAGAGCAGGAACACGATCTTCGGCC
>NZ_PXWD01000459.1:0-330 GCF_003011945.1 Halomonas sp. ND22Bw
ATTTCGGAAACCGTGACCAGCACAGGTGGCGCTGACCGCATTGCTGCGCATCTGACGACGTTAGTGCAGGACCTGCCGCCCATCGCGGCGATGGGCACCATTCTAGTGCTGGCTATGGCTGTGACACCGTTCCTCAACAACGCCGCGACGGTGCTGGTCATGGGTCCCATCGCCGCCAAGCTCGCAACGAAGCTCGGCTTGGCGCCGGACCCGTTCCTCATGGCTGTGGCTTTGGGGGCCGCATGCGACTTCCTCACGCCCATCGGCCACCAGTGCAACACCTTGGTCATGGGTCCGGGAGGGTATCGCTTCGGTGATTATGCCCGGCTT
>NZ_PXWD01000460.1:0-330 GCF_003011945.1 Halomonas sp. ND22Bw
TCCAGCCCGAAAGCCTGTGCTAAAGGGCTTGATGCAACGGCGGTTCGGGCTTTCGGGCTTGCGTCGCCTTCGCTGCCGTGAGACGGCGATTTCCGAGCTACCCCCGCCTCTACGGCGATTTCAAACAGGCAGAGAGACACTGATGTCCGACACCCTCGAGCGCGTTCGCAAGATCGTCATCGACCACCTGGACGCCGATCCGGACAAGGTCACGGAAAAGGCCAGCTTCATCGACGACCTGGGCGCCGACTCGCTCGACAACGTCGAGCTGGTGATGGCCTTCGAAGAAGAATTCGACATCGAGATCCCGGATGACGCCGCCGAGCACAT
>NZ_PXWD01000461.1:0-330 GCF_003011945.1 Halomonas sp. ND22Bw
GTCAGGACGACGCGGGTCTTCTGCGGCGCCGGCTCCTCGCTCTTGCCGTATTCCAGCACGTTGCGCGACAGGCTGGCGGCGCGGCTCAGGGCGCGCTCCAGCCTAGGCAAGGCCTTGGCGACCTGGGGGTCGGCCGACGCCGCCAGCCGGTCCGACGCCATCTGGGCCGAGGTCAGCATGTTGCGCAGGTCGTGGTTGATCTTTGCCACCGCCTCGCCCAGCGCGACCAGACGCGCGCGCGAACGCAAAGAATGGCGCACCTCCTCCTGCATTCGGCTCAGTTCGCGCTCGACCCGGCCGATCTCGTCGTGCCGGTCGGACGGGGCCTCG
>NZ_PXWD01000462.1:0-330 GCF_003011945.1 Halomonas sp. ND22Bw
GACCACCTACAAGGAGTTCCGCAACCACTTCGAGAAGGACCGCGCGCTGCTGCGCCGGTTCCAGAAGATCGACGTCAACGAACCGACCATCGAGGACACGATCAAGATCCTGGCGGGCCTGCGCTCCGCGTTCGAGGAGCATCACAGCGTCAAATACACGCCGGATGCGATCAAGAGCGCGGTCGAGTTGTCGGCGCGCTACATCAACGACCGCAAGCTGCCGGACAAGGCCATCGACGTCATCGACGAGACCGGCGCCTCGCAGATGCTGGTGCCGGAAGCGCGCCGCAAGCGCCCCATCGGCGTCAAGGAGATCGAGGCCACCATCGC
>NZ_PXWD01000046.1:0-695 GCF_003011945.1 Halomonas sp. ND22Bw
AAGAAAAACAAGCGCTTCTGCCACTCATCACCGCCTGCAACGTTGCCCGTCGCCGGCAGCGGATGCGTACTTTACGGATTTCCCCGGTAGGGTGCAAGGACTTTTTCTGTGTCGTGTTGAACAAGAGTGCGCGCGCGGCGTGAGGCCCATGATGGCGGGGTTTCCCGAGACTCACGTGATATCACTCTTCCTGGGATCATGCCCGATCGAGCCAGGCTCAGCTGGAGTGACCAGGAGTTCGCACAGGTTTCACGTTCACCAACGAAAGCGCCAACTGGCATTCTGATTCTCCAATGGCACATCCAACGACAAACGCCCCGCCCTCATCAGAGGCCGGGGCGTTTTTTTGGAGGAGATCACATTAAACGTTCGCACATGAAAAAACCCCTACTCGATGAGCCGAGGTTTTCTCGGGATAAGTGCCTGACGATGTCCCGGTCGGCGTTCCGATACTCTCCATGGGAACTCCCCGATCATATACGCGACCTGTCGGCCAGACATGAAAAAACCCCGAGCCTTTTGGGCTCGGGGTTTTCTCGATATAAGTGCCTGACGATGACCTACTCTCGCATGGGAACTCCCACACTACCATCGGCGCTGAGCGGTTTCACTGCTGAGTTCGGCATGGGATCAGGTGGTTCCCGCACGCTATGGTCGTCAGGCGAAAAAGGCAATGCGAATCATGCTGACGAGAT
>NZ_PXWD01000463.1:0-329 GCF_003011945.1 Halomonas sp. ND22Bw
GAGCCTTGCGTGGTGGTTTGGGCGGATGCTGAACCTGCGAAAAGAGCGATCGCCGCCGCTCCGTAAAGGATGCTGGCGGCGGCCCGGCCGGTTACGAACGGTCGTGTCATGGGAAGCCTGGTTTTGAAGTGATTGTCTGGTGTCACGGTTTGCCGTTGCCGGCTTCGTTGACCTCGCCGAAGCCGGGCGATCCCGACCCCATGAGGCCCTCGATGCTCTGCTGAAGGCGGCCGATGGTGCTGTTGGTGTCGGGCGTCGTGATCTGGTTCATCAGGTCGTCGGTGAACTCGGAGAAATCCACGTTGGTCAGGTCCAACTTCTGGAATTCT
>NZ_PXWD01000464.1:0-329 GCF_003011945.1 Halomonas sp. ND22Bw
TCTTGCAGTAGGGGCAGTTGTAATCGACGAAGCCGATGATGGTCACATCGGCGTTCTCGGCGCCGATGAAGGGCGCTGCGGGATCGCGCAGCAGGTCATTGAAGCCGACCTGGGCGATGGGCGGCATGTCTTGTCCGGAGGCGGCGGAAGGGCTGGCGGGCGCCGCGCCGTTGTCGGCGTCGGCCGGGCCGCAGGCGGCGAGCGCCAGGACGGCGGCGAAGGCAGGGGCGAAGGTGCGGTTCATGGAAGCTCCGTGAGGCGAGGGGGTCAGTGCAGACGCGCGATTTCGGTCGCGATCTGTTCGGGGGCGATTTCCCCCATGTGGGCCT
>NZ_PXWD01000465.1:0-328 GCF_003011945.1 Halomonas sp. ND22Bw
GTCTTGTTGTTGCCAATCGACGCGGAGGGAATCAACTACCCTGATTCGGTGATACCGGCGACCTCGACCACCGCGACGTCTACGTTGCCGTAGTAGCCCTCCCACACCTGCTGAGCCACGTGGGAGAGATGGATGTCCACGTAGTCCATACGACCGTCGTTGATCCGGCGACGTGCGGTGGCCTCGGACTGATACGGCATGCGCAGCGCGATTCCGTCGACCTCCGCGAGCAGCCTTTCGGTCTCGGTGGACACAGAAGCGCCGGTCAGGAGATTGATCGTGAAGTTCGATCCGTTGCCGCGGGTCCGGTGAATGCGCTCGGCCAGGG
>NZ_PXWD01000466.1:0-328 GCF_003011945.1 Halomonas sp. ND22Bw
CAGCGCGTCGTCGTCGAGCGCTTCCCAGTCGAGCAGCACGATGTCAGCCGGCGCGCCGGGCGCGATGCGGCCCCGCGAGGCGAAGCGCCACAGCTGGGCCGGCGTCATCGTCGTGTCGTAGCCCCAGCCGCGGTGCAGCGCATAGGCCAGGTGCGCTTCGCGCAGCGCGTCGTCGTCCTCGTCGAAGGCCATGCCGTCGAGGCCCATCGCGACCTTGCAGCCCTGCTGGATCATCTCCGCCAGCGGCGCGATGCCCGACTTCAAACCGAGGTTCGAACTGGTGTTGACCGCGATGGTCGCGCCGCGTTCGGCGATCAGCGCCAGGTCT
>NZ_PXWD01000467.1:0-328 GCF_003011945.1 Halomonas sp. ND22Bw
GTTCGGCTGCGCCGTCCTGACCGGCGTCGGGGCCGTGGTGAACACAGCCGGGGTCAAGGCGGGCCAGAGCGTCGTCGTCATCGGATTGGGCGGCGTGGGCCTGGCCAGCGTGCTCGGCGCACTGGCCTCGGGCGCCAGCCCCGTCGTCGCCGTCGATCTGTCCGAGGAGAAACTGGCCCTGGCCCGCAGCCTGGGCCCGGTTCTGACCGTCAACGCCGCCGCCCCCGATGCGGTCGATCAGGTCCGCACCCTGACGAATGGCGGCGCCGACTTCGCCTTCGAAATGGCCGGCTCGGTCCGGGCGCTGGAAAACGCCTGGAAGATGACC
>NZ_PXWD01000468.1:0-328 GCF_003011945.1 Halomonas sp. ND22Bw
CTCGATCGGCTTCCGGGTGGAACATCCGCAAGGGCTGATCGACCGCGCACGCTGGGGCCGCCACGCGGGCCATCCGCTGCTGGGCGCGGCCGACTACAAGCTGGTGCATCACGCGAGCAACGGGCGCTCGGTCTACAGCTTCTGCATGTGCCCGGGCGGCACGGTGGTCGCGGCCACCAGCGAGCCGGGCCGCGTCGTGACGAACGGCATGAGCCAGTACTCGCGCAACGAGCGCAACGCCAACGCAGGCATCGTGGTGGGCATCGACCCCACGGACTACCCCGGTTGGGAAGACGGAAAGACCGGTCATCCACTCGCGGGCATGGTG
>NZ_PXWD01000469.1:0-328 GCF_003011945.1 Halomonas sp. ND22Bw
GCTCGTCTCGAGCTCGACGGTCGCGCCGAGGCCGGCCGCCAGCATCATCACACCCATGATGCTCTTGGCGTTGACGCGGCGCTCGCCGCGGGCCAGCCAGACTTCGCAGGGGAAGCTCCCGGCAAGCTTGGTGAGCTTGGCCGACGCGCGTGCGTGCAGGCCCAGCTTATTGCTGATGGTCACGGATGTCTTGATCACTGTGCTTGCTTCTCGCCTGGTTCTGGGGCGCGGAGACCGCGACTTGCATGACGCCGGCGGTGCCGCCGGCCATGGCCCGGATCAGCGGCAGGCTCGGCTTGCCCTCGGCCAGCTCGACGCCGACGTTCTT
>NZ_PXWD01000470.1:0-327 GCF_003011945.1 Halomonas sp. ND22Bw
TCGTCCCCTTTTTAGCAAATCTATGGATGGTAGACGGCTATCAGTGCTTGGAGATCGTTGGTAAAAGCAATCGATCCCTTTTGGAATCGTTGAGATATTGAAACGCCTGGGCTCAGCTGAGTTGGGTCGGCAACCCCTGCGATAGGGTATCCAAGGGGTCCCCCTTCGTATCCTTCTCCTCCCCAAATCTTCAGCATTATTTTTGGGATTCTCCAGGCTCCAAGAGATGGAAGGGAATATATTGCACTCTGATCTTCAAAGTTTGCGAAATGCCCTACCCCGTCGGCAGATGTCTGTTCGTCGGAAATCGGATACCCCATCTCGCCG
>NZ_PXWD01000471.1:0-326 GCF_003011945.1 Halomonas sp. ND22Bw
GCCTCGCCCTTGACGGCGATCACCAGGCCGGGATTGGTGCAGAACTGGCCGGCGCCCATGTTCAGCGAGCCGACGAAGGCCTCGCCGAGGTCGCGACCGCGGTTGTTCAGCGCTTCCGGCAGCAGGAACACCGGGTTGATGGAGCTCATCTCGGCGTAGACCGGGATCGGCTCGGGGCGCTCCTGGGCGGCCTGCATCAGCGCGGTGCCGCCGCCGCGGGAGCCGGTGAAGCCCACGGCCTTGATGCGCGCGTCGCGCACCAGCGCCTGGCCGACCTCGCGGCCGGAGCCGTAGAGCAGCGAGAACACGCCCTCGGGCAGCTCGCA
>NZ_PXWD01000472.1:0-326 GCF_003011945.1 Halomonas sp. ND22Bw
TAGAGCCTTTGGCCATAAGACCTGAAACGCGCAACGCGCTTTTCTCAAACCTTATTGTATTCTATACAGGTATAACGCGCAGCGCTTCCGATATTCTGGCCCGGCAATCCGAGCAAGTCGAGGTTAATGTCAACGCACGTGCGCGATTGGCTCGAATGGTCGAGTTGACCTATGTTTTGCGTGACGAACTCTGCGCTGGAAGATTGGAGAATTTTGGCGAAATTCTTCGCGAAAACTGGCGGCTAAAGAAAAAACTGATTAGCGGGATCAGCGACAGCAGTATCGACGAATGGCACGACGCCGCCATCGCTGCCGGCGCACAAGGC
>NZ_PXWD01000047.1:0-689 GCF_003011945.1 Halomonas sp. ND22Bw
CTGGAAGGCAAGCAACTGATCGGCCAGCAGGCCGTGCTCAGCGACGGCAAGGCGATCCAGGCCGTCGATCCCGCCACCGGCGAGACCCTGTCCCCGGTCTATCCCGGGGGTGGCCAGGCCGAGGTCGAGCGTGCCTGCGAGCTGGCCTGGGCCGCCTTCGACGCCTACCGCGAGACCGGCCTCGAGGCCCGCGCCGCGTTCCTCGAGACCGTGGCCGACGAGATCGAGGCCATCGGCGATGACCTGATCACGCGCGCCATGGCCGAGTCCGGCCTGCCGCGGGCCCGCCTGGAAGGCGAGCGCGGCCGCACCTGCGGCCAGCTGCGCCTGTTCGCCAAGGTCGTGCGCGCCGGCGAGTGGCTCGACGTGCGCCTCGATCCGGCGCTGCCGGAGCGTCAGCCGATGCCTCGCGTCGACCTGCGCCAGCGTCATATCGCCCTGGGCCCGGTGGCCGTGTTCGGCGCCTCCAACTTCCCGCTGGCGTTCTCCGTGGCCGGCGGCGACACCGCCTCGGCGCTGGCCGCCGGCTGCCCGGTGGTGGTCAAGGCCCACTCCGCCCACCCCGGCACCTCCGAGCTGGTCGGCCGCGCCGTGCAGCGCGCCGTGGCCAAATGCGAGCTGCCCGAGGGCGTGTTCTCGCTGCTCTACGGCTCCGGCCGCGAGGTCGGCCAGGCGCTGGTGCGCGACGC
>NZ_PXWD01000473.1:0-326 GCF_003011945.1 Halomonas sp. ND22Bw
CCGCTGGACCGCAGCACGCCGACGCTCTCCTCCGGAGAACTGCAGCGCTTGCGGCTTGCCACGCAATTGTCGTCACAGCTTTTCGGCGTGGTCTACGTGCTTGACGAGCCCTCGGCAGGGTTGCACCCGGCAGATGGCGAAGCCTTGCTCACCATCCTCGAGCGTCTCAAGGCGGCGGGCAACTCCCTGTTCGTCGTCGAACATGATCTCGACGTGATCCGCCATGCCGAATGGCTTGTCGATGTGGGGCCAGGAGCCGGGGAAAAGGGCGGTGAAGTCCTCTACAGCGGGCCGATAGCGGGGCTCGCCGACGTCGAGGCGTCGAT
>NZ_PXWD01000474.1:0-325 GCF_003011945.1 Halomonas sp. ND22Bw
TTGATCCTGGCCGCAATCTGGTCCGTGGTCATGCTCCCCCTCGTTCTCGGCGCCAGCCTCGCGATGTTGATCGTCTCGCGCATGCTCCTCGGATTTGCCGAAGGCCCCAGTTCGGCGCTGATGCACACCGCGGCGTACTCGTGGCACCCGCCGGCCAAGCGCGGCCTTCCCGGCGCAATGCTCGCCGGATCCGCCTCTGTCGCAAAGATCGCCCTCGCGCCGGTACTGACCTTCATCGCCGTTCATTACGGCTGGCGCGCAGCGGTTCTCTCGCTCTCCGTTCTCGGTCTCGTGTGGATGGGTTGCTGGCTGGCCGGTTGGTCCG
>NZ_PXWD01000475.1:0-325 GCF_003011945.1 Halomonas sp. ND22Bw
AGGATGTTCCAGCGCGCCTCGGCGCCCGCCAGGCCGTCGTACAGCCAGCGTTCCTGCTCGAAGCCCAGGAAGGTGCGCGACGGGTCCACGCGGTCCAGGCATTGGGCGTCGGTGACGATCTGGCCCCTGGCGCCGCCCTCGTCCACGCAGGCCCCGCGCGAGCGATATTGGCGGCCGTCCAGCATGAAGAACTCGGCCAGATTGCCATAGCGGACGCGCTTGTGGATCGGCATCTGCAGGCGGCGATCCAGGCGGGTGCGACGGATCGGCATGGCCTCGTAGAAGGCCTGATAGCCGGCGGCGCGGCGGCGCAGGAAATCGTCGG
>NZ_PXWD01000476.1:0-325 GCF_003011945.1 Halomonas sp. ND22Bw
TCGAATGCGGATCGCCGTCGACCGGCCCGCCCAGGCTTTCCAGCTGGTCCGCCGGCACGACGGGCGCGCCCCAGGCCAGGGCTTCGAAATCGTTGATCAGCTTGACCGTCTTCAGGCCCAGGGTTTGCAGCTCGCTCTCCGACACCTGCCAGGGAGAGTTGGTCAGGTCGATGGCGCCGTCCGTGACGGGGCCGGCCACGGCGATGACGCCGCCGGTCGGCTTGACCTCGCATCCGTCGATGAAGGCGGCGACGCCTTCCAGGAAGGTCGGATAGGTCTCGGCCGGGAAGCTGTCGTGGTGGTCCAGCACGGGCTGGCCGTCCAC
>NZ_PXWD01000477.1:0-325 GCF_003011945.1 Halomonas sp. ND22Bw
GATGGTTCTCACCGGGTTCGCGGGCCTGGGCGTCGTGGCCGGTTCGGTCCTGGGCACGCTCGGCGTGGCGATGGCCATGAGCGCCATGGCGCGCCGCGTGGGGTCCGTCACCCTGCTGGTCCTGGGCCTGATGCTGGGTTTCCTGGCCCAGGGCCTGATCAGCGTCTTGCTGCACTTCACCAACCGCAACCAGGGACGGATCTTCGCGGCCTGGAACGACGCCACCTTTGCCAATGTGGTCTGGGGCGATTTCGTCACCCTGGCGCCGCTGTTGGCGCTCGGCCTGTTCGGCGCCGTGGTGCTGGCCAAGCCTCTGACGGCCCTT
>NZ_PXWD01000478.1:0-325 GCF_003011945.1 Halomonas sp. ND22Bw
CGACCACCGGGGTGCGTTTCACGGCCCCATCAGCGCCCTTGATCTTCGCCAGGATGTCCGTGCCACTCATGTCGGGCAGGTTGAGGTCGAGCAGCACCAGCGCCGGCCCGTTGCAGGCCGGCCCGGCCGCGTCGCCGAAGATGAAGTCCAGCGCGCTGGTGCCGTCGGTGAAGTGGCGGATCTCGTTCATGATCCCGGCGCGGCGGATGTTCTTCTCGATCAGCCGGGCGTGGCCCTCATCGTCCTCGATCATGACGATTTCGACGGCGTTCACGCTGACCGAGCCCTTACTCTGCTGCGCGCCGCGCCTGCGGCCCGTCCCGTT
>NZ_PXWD01000479.1:0-324 GCF_003011945.1 Halomonas sp. ND22Bw
CTACCATACGTTCAACGGCCGCTCGAACCCGGCCGCCATCGCGCTGGCCGAGAAGCTGATCGCGCTCGCGCCTGTGCCGATGTCGAAGGTCTTCTTCGCCAACAGCGGCTCCGAGGCCAACGACTCGGCCGTGAAGCTGGTCTGGTACTACCACAACGCCATCGGCAAGCCGGCCAAGAAGAAGATCATCGCGCGCAAGAACGCGTACCACGGCGTCACCGTCGTGGCCGCGAGCCTGAGCGGGCTGATCAACAACCACCGCGACTTCGACCTGCCGATCGACCGCATCCTGCACGTCGACTGCCCGCACCACTTCCGCTATGC
>NZ_PXWD01000480.1:0-324 GCF_003011945.1 Halomonas sp. ND22Bw
CCCGTCACCATCCCACACCACCTTCGCGTTCACCTCGTCCCCAGGGCCGTCGCCTAGACCATGCATCCAGCCGCTTCGACCATCCGTCCGCGGGACCGCGACGCGATCCTGCAGGCCCTGTCGGCCGGCGTCGTGCCCCGCACCGGCCTCCGCCACGTCCAGGTCGGACGCGCCGCCGAGATCGCCGCCGTGGTTCGCGACATCGACCGCATCGCCGACCAGGGAGCGTCCATCAGGTTCGTGATCGGGGAGTACGGGGCCGGGAAGACCTTCTTCCTCAACCTGGTCCGCCTGATCGCCCTTGAACGCAAGCTCGTCACCGTG
>NZ_PXWD01000481.1:0-324 GCF_003011945.1 Halomonas sp. ND22Bw
AATGCCTGCGAAGAAGCACAAGCCCGAGGAGATTATCGGGAAGCTACGTGAGGTTGAGATCATGCTGGGTCAGCACCGGTCGACGCAGCGCAAGGTGCCGTTCGGGGCAGATGACGAAGAGGCGCTGACCGAGGATATCATCGCCCTTGCCAGGCAGTACGGGCGCTACGGCTATCGCCGGGTGACGGCGCTGCTGCACGCGGCGGGTTGGTCGGTGAACCATAAACGGGTGGAACGGATCTGGCGACGCGAGGGGCTGAAGGTGCCGCAGCGCCAGCCGAAACGCGGCCGGTTATGGCTGAACGATGGCTCGTGCATCCGGTT
>NZ_PXWD01000482.1:0-324 GCF_003011945.1 Halomonas sp. ND22Bw
GCGGCCTACCGCGCACTAACTTTACCCTTGGACCACCGCGTGGGGGCCGATCACTTGCGCCAGCGATAATAACTCTGCTCGGAGATCTCCGCCTTCCTGCATGCAAGGGCCAAACTCTTGCCCTGGGCCGTCTGCACCTCAATCTGACGCAGCTTGAGCACGACCTGCTCCAGGTTCGTCTTCTGGCCTCGCCGCATATCCAACTCCTTTGATCCTGGCTGATCCTCTCAATCAGCCCGGTCCAAAGCCAGCCGGTCAGGTCACCCCGCGCATTTTTGTTGCCGATCAAGCCGTCGCTAAGTTCAGAAACCCCCCAGCTCCTGT
>NZ_PXWD01000048.1:0-685 GCF_003011945.1 Halomonas sp. ND22Bw
GCTCTTCGAAGTCGGCGTCATTGACCAGCACGACCAGGATCTTGCCGCGCAGGTCCTGACCCTTGAAGTCGTCCCAGTTCCGCTCCGGCGCCTTGATGCCGTAACCGACGAAGACCAGCGGCGCGTCCTTCAGGCTGACGTGCTGGGCCGGGCGGCGCGTCGAGATGGCGACCTCGCGCCCCTGGGTCAGCGGCAGGGTCCAGTCGCCCAGCTTCAGCGCGGCGTGTACGTTGGACTGGACGAACCGATTCAGGATCACGTCCTGCGTCCACTGGCCGTTCGGTCCGCCCGGCTCGAACCCGGCGGCGGCGTAGCCTTCGCTCAGATACCGGATCACCTTCTCTTCCGCCGGCGTGGCGATGCCGCGCCCCTCGAAACTGTCGTCCGACAGCGTCTTGATGTCCTGCGAGATGCGCGCCGCGTCGAAGGCGGGAACCGTATGGACCGCAGCCGGATCGGGCGCGGTCGCACAGGCCGACAGGGCGGCGCCCGCCAACAGCGCGGCGGCGAAGGAAGAGACGAAACGCATGATCTAAAGGGCCCCACAGCCGGAAACGATGGCGGACCCTAGGCGGCCGAACCCATCGTGTCGATTCCGTGTCGCGGGCCAATCGTCGCAAACGAAAAGCCCGCCGATGCGAACTTCGACGGGCTTGAACATTTCAGACTGGCGGCCGCCTTAGTG
>NZ_PXWD01000483.1:0-323 GCF_003011945.1 Halomonas sp. ND22Bw
TGCGAGCGCGCGATGACCCGGGGATGCTCGCACAGGTTCCGGCCTTCCGCGGCCACAACGATGCGCTGCGGGTAGATCCGCAGGCTCACGGGACGGTTGGCAAGAGAGGCCGGAACCGAATAGCGGTTGCGCTCGAAGTGCACGAGGCAGGTCGGCGAGACCCGCTTGGTATGCTCGACGAAGCCGTCGAAGGGACGGCCAAGCGGCATCAGGCTCGGCACCTCATTGGTCCACGCATCCGCAAGCGTGCCGGGAAGCTCCCCATGCGGGATCTCCTTCCAAGCCGCAATGCAGCGCGTCTCGAGCCAGGCGTTCAGCCCGTC
>NZ_PXWD01000484.1:0-323 GCF_003011945.1 Halomonas sp. ND22Bw
ATATGATCGAACTGCGCGAACCCGCCCTGCCCGTCCGGCAGGCGCAGATCGTGGATAAGCAGGTTGCGGTCGTTGTCAGGCCCGAATTGGTGATCGAGCATATAGGCGGTCTCGCGCTCGCCCCGCATCCCCTGGCGATGGTTCCGCACCGTCGATCGCACGCGCTCGGGGAGAGCCGCGAACTCGTCGGACGCCATCACTTCGTCGGCAAATGCGATCTCGGCCGCGCGGGTCGATTTCTTGCGGATCATCGTTTCGGCGTTCCCGGATTTGGCTGCGGCAGCGGTTGAACCGCCTGCGCCGGTAGCGGCGCGGAGGCGGGA
>NZ_PXWD01000485.1:0-323 GCF_003011945.1 Halomonas sp. ND22Bw
CACTACCTGTTCGCCAGCACCACGGCGCACATCAGCGCAATGATGCTGGCCTTCCTGGGCGTCGGGGCGCAGCTGATTCCCGCCGCCTACGTGGTGCCCTTCATGCTGATGATGACGGCCGGCTCGTCCATCATGATGACGCTGACGCACTACGCCACCGGGACCTCGCCGATCATCTTCGGCAGCGGCTACGTCACGATGGGCCTGTGGTGGCGCGTAGGCTTCGTGATGTGCGTGGTCGAACTGCTCGTCTTCGCCGTCATCGGCACGACCTGGTGGAAGGTCCTGGGCTTCTGGTGATGGGTCTTTTTCGACGGGGTTTT
>NZ_PXWD01000486.1:0-323 GCF_003011945.1 Halomonas sp. ND22Bw
GGGCCCGGACGGGCGCGCCATCGCGGTGGTCAAGTTCGCCACCGACATCACCGCCGAGAAGATGCGCAGCGCCGACACACTGAGTCAGATCGAAGCGATCGACCGCTCGCAGGGCGTGATCGAGTTCGCCCTCGACGGGACGATCCTGAAGGCCAACGCCAACTTCCTGAGCCTGGTCGGCTATACCCTCGCCGAGGTGCAGGGCCAGCACCACCGGATGTTCGTGGACCCGCAGGACCGGGACTCGGCGACCTACCGCGCCTTCTGGGAAACCCTGGGCCGCGGCAGCTTCCAGACCGGCGAGTTCCGCCGCGTCGGACGGG
>NZ_PXWD01000487.1:0-323 GCF_003011945.1 Halomonas sp. ND22Bw
CCGCGAATCCTCGCCAAGTAGCCCTTCGGCGCCGGCGCGGTTTCGACCCGGGGCGCGGAACACGGCGACGTGCTTCTCGGGCACCGGCGGGAGCCACGTCATCGCTTCGGCGACCGATGGCACAGTTGCCGGCTACGACCCGCCCAGAATCTCAGGCCGCCGATGGACGATAGGGGATGTCGGACGTGTCCCGCTCAAGGGCCGGGCTCACGCGCACGGGCATCGGCGCCTCGTGTCGGCTCGTCGTGCCGATGGTGTTCGTCGCGTCCCAACATGCAGGTGCCGCGCGACGATGCCTTGCCGGTTGAGAGCGTCCGTCGTCG
>NZ_PXWD01000488.1:0-323 GCF_003011945.1 Halomonas sp. ND22Bw
TAGAAGGCGGTGTGGCCCTGCTCGACGATGCGGACAAGCAGCACGGCCAGGAACAGCATGGCGGCGGCGATGGCCAGACGGCCATACCATTTGAACCGGGTTTCCTTGGCGTGGCGGCGATTCAGCCCCGCACGCAGACGCTCCAGCCGCCCGGTGGCGGAAGCGCCGTCGATCCGATCGGGGGTCGCGTCAGTCATATTGTTCCCGATAGGTCTGCACGATCCGGTGGGCGATGATGTTCAGCATCAGGGTGACCAGGAACAGGGTCAGGCCCAGGCCGAAGGCGGACAGGGTCTTGGCGCTGTTGAACTCCTGGTCGCCGG
>NZ_PXWD01000489.1:0-322 GCF_003011945.1 Halomonas sp. ND22Bw
GTAGGAACCGCGTTGGTTCCTTTGGTCTGTTCGGGCATCCCGTCCAGGGGACGCCAACGCGGCAGCGCTGTGAGAGTGGCGGCCGCGAGGAACTTGTGCCACTCGATCCGCCAGTGCGCTCCCGCTGCAGCGGAAACGATGTCGCGGTACTGGCGCACGCTCTTGTCGAGCGTCGGCGAGGCCGCCACCGTGACCAGCCCCAACAGCCGTGAGGACAGTTCGCGTTCCTTGTGACGGACGATCAGCCCGTGTGCTGCCCTGAGTCCGTCGCTGGTCTCGCGGGCGACAATCACCACGTACGGTGACTCCGCCTCTACGTCGG
>NZ_PXWD01000490.1:0-322 GCF_003011945.1 Halomonas sp. ND22Bw
ATCGTCATAGATCACCTGCCGCTTCGTCTTGCGTCCGGCGTCGTGCCATTTCGGCCCGAACTCGCCCCCGCCGCGGATGTTCGCCAGCACGAAGCTGCCGCCGCGTTCCAGCCACAGCTTGCCGGTGATGCCGGAGTAATAGGGCGTCATCGACGATTCGAACCCGCCATAGGCAGTCATGATCGTCGGCGTGCTGCCGTCCAGCTTCGCATCTTTGCGGTGGACGACGAAATACGGAACCTTCGTGCCGTCGGTCGACGTCGCCTCGAACTGTTCGACCACGTCACGCGACGCATCGAACTTCGCGGGCAACGCCTTCACC
>NZ_PXWD01000491.1:0-322 GCF_003011945.1 Halomonas sp. ND22Bw
GCCAATCTTTGCGAATAAGCGGCAAGCAAGAATGGATACTGCCAAACTTTATCGAAAAGCCTTAGCATTGTTCACGCTTGGTGGGGTACTTATTTCGTGCGCAATTATTCTAATCGGTCCGGTATTTGCTGCTGTAGTTTCTGATGCATCGATAGAGTTGAGCACTTCAATTCTAATTGCGCTGGGTTTTTTGTTGATCGTGCAGTGTGTTCAGCAGGTTCCAGGTATGTTCTTGACTTCAGAAGTCGGTCTTGCATTCCAAGCTCGAAGTGTAGTTGTGATGTGCGTGGTGGCAATAGTTCTCGGCATCTATCTTACGAAA
>NZ_PXWD01000492.1:0-321 GCF_003011945.1 Halomonas sp. ND22Bw
TGGCGCTTCTAAGCCGGGCGGACAGCTACGCCTACGAGATCGCCAGCCGCCTGTCGGACGCGATCGACATGGGCGAAGGCACCATCTACCCCTTGATGCGGCGGATGCAGTCGGAGGGCCAGGTCGAGACCTATCTGGTCGAATCCTCCGCCGGTCCCTCGCGCAAATACTATCGCCTGACCGAGGCGGGTCGCGCGGCCCTGGCCGCCCAGACCGCCGAATGGTCCGCCTTCACCAAGGCCGTCGACGCCATCGTGGCGAACGACGCCGATCAGGGAGCCGCCCAATGACGCGCGCCGATTTCATCAACCGCCTGAAGGA
>NZ_PXWD01000049.1:0-681 GCF_003011945.1 Halomonas sp. ND22Bw
GAAGCCCTCGTGGATGCGGTGGCCGGAGGACTGGGCGACCCGCTCGCGCTCGGCGCCCAGGCACACCCGGGCCATGGCCTCCACGGTCTCCACCGGGAAGTCGCCGGCGGCGGTCTCGGCGGAGAGCATCACCGCGTCGGTGGCGTCGAGTACCGCGTTGGCCACGTCGAACACCTCGGCCCGGGTCGGCAAGGGCGAGTCGATCATCGACTCCATCATCTGGGTGGCGGTGATCACCGCACGGTTGAGGCTGCGGGCGTGCTTGATGATGCGCTTCTGGGTGCCGATCAGCGCCTCGTCGCCGATCTCCACGCCGAGATCGCCGCGGGCCACCATCACCGCCTCGCTGGCCTCGATGATGCCGTCGAGGGTGGCGTCGTCGGCCACCGCCTCGGCGCGCTCGAGCTTGGCCACCAGGCCGATGTCGCGGCCGGCCTCGCCCAGCAGGTCCCGTGCCTCCTGCATGTCCGCGGCGCTGCGCGGGAAGGACACGGCCAGGTAGTCGACGCCGATGGCCATGGCGGTCTCGAGGTCGGCGCGGTCCTTGTCGGTCAGCGCCGGGGCGGAGAGGCCGCCGCCCTGCTTGTTGATGCCCTTGTTGTTGGACAGCTCGCCGCCCACCGCCACGGTGGTGTGGATGGCGCTGCCGTCGACGCGGTCGACGTCGAGCACCACCCGGCC
>NZ_PXWD01000004.1:0-235173 GCF_003011945.1 Halomonas sp. ND22Bw
GTGCCCTTCGGCGGGGTCAAGCAGTCGGGCAACGGGCGCGACAAGTCGCATCACTCGCTGGAGGAGTACTCCGATCTGAAGAGCGTGTGGATGACGCTGGCGATGTGAGGTGCGAGGTGCGAGGAGAAAGGCGTGAGGAGAAAGGCGTTAGGTGAGCCGCTCCCGCGCGAGACGAAAAGGCCGGCCGCGGTGAACCGCGACCGGCCTTTTCGCGTCAGCCGCCCTGCTGGCGCGAGACCAGCGCCACGTGGTCGAGGAACAGCCGGAAAAGCTGCGACTGGCTGGAGACGTCCAGGCGCTGGTAGATGTGCTTGCGGTGGACCTTGACGGTGCCGTCGCTGATGTCGAGCTCGCGGGCCGCCGACTTGGTGGAGTGCCCCGCCAGCAGCAGTCTCACGATCTCCCGTTCGCGCTGGGTCAGGGCCTCCTGACCGAAGCTGTCGAAGGCCGCCTCCACCGGCTCGCGCTCCTCCAGTCGGGCCTGGAAGCCGTGCCCCTGCCACTTCCAGTATTCGCCGAGCAGGGCGGCCACCACCGGAGCGATATGGCGAAGCGCCAGCATGGCGCGACGCGTCACCCGAGGGCCGTCGCCGCGGAAGCCCAGCGACACCACCATCACCACGTCGGCGTCGACCCGGGCGAACAGCCCGATCTCGTCGGATAGCCCCAGGGCGCGATAGTAGTGGTGGTAGTAGTCGCTCGCCTCGAAGCGGTCCGGCGCCAGCTCGCGCAGCCGGCAGGCGCCGTGGTCGAGCCCGTCGTGGACGGCCTGGAAGAAGGGATCGAGCAGGTAGGCCTGGCTCAGGTAGCGCTCGATGCCCTGCTGCCGCCGATCCGGCGGATAGTTGTCGTGGATCAGCAGGGGCCGGTGACGTCCCTTGTAGGTGTTGATCAGGATGGTGTCGAACCCGACCAGCTCGTGCAGTGTCTGCTCCAGCAGGGTCGGCAGGCTGGCATGACCGGCGCTGCGGATCAGTTGGGCCAGGCGCTGGTGCCAGGCCTGGCTGGCGGAGTTGGCGAGCAGGTCGGTGAGGTTCATGGGCAACGGCAGGCTCGAATGGCGGAAAGCCGCCTCAGGGTATCACCGGCGGCGCCTGAGGTGACACGGCATGGACCGGGCTAAGCTCGAGACGACACGACTGCAATCACGGGAGGGACATGCGCACGCTGTGGCTGATCCTGGCGATCATCGGCCTGCTGGTGGGGATCGCGCTCGACAAGGGCATCTGGACGCTGCCCGCCGGCTGGAACCCCTGGCGGCCGCTGGCCGTGGAAGATCCGCCGACGCCGCTGACACGCTGGAAGCTCGGCCGCCTGCAGGACGATCCCGAGGCGTGCCTGGCGGTGCTGGCGAGCAGCGACGAGCCGGCGCTGGCCTACACGCCGCTGGCCGATCACGAGCCGGTGGCGGGCTGCCCGCTCGAGAACGTGGTGCGCCTGGAGCGCTCGGGGGTGAGATTCAGCTCGAGTTTCGTGGCCAGCTGCCCGCTGGTGGTGGCCTGGCTGCGCTACGAGCGCCATCGCCTGCAGCCCGCCGCAAGGGCGCTGTTTGGCGAGCCCGTGGCGTCGGTGGAGCACTACGGCAGCTTCGCCTGCCGCAATATCTATGGACGCGAAGAAGGGCGGCGCAGCCAGCACGCCACGGCGGAGGCGCTGGACGTGGCCGCCTATCGGCTCGCCGACGGCCGGCGCATTGCGCTGCCCGGCGACTGGGGCGACGACGATGCCGAGGGTGACTTCCTGGAGCGGGCCCGGCAGGGCGCCTGTGACGTCTTCGGCACCGTGCTGGGCCCGGACTACAACGCCGCGCATGCCGATCACTTCCACCTGGCCATGCGTGGCTGGCGGGTCTGCCGCTGAACGCGATCAGCGCTCGTCGAGGTTGATGTCTTCCTCGTCGGTGGCCGCGCCGGTGGCCGCGCCCACGCCGCCGCCGATCACTGCGCCCTCGGTCACATCGCCGCCGGTCACGGCCGCCGCGCCGGCACCCACCGCGGCGCCCACGCCCGCACCGCTCGCGGCGCGCTCGCCGGTCGTCGTGCCGCAGCCGGCCAGTGCCAGGGTCAGCAGGGCGCCGGCGGTGAGCATCGTGGTCCGTTTCATGGTGTTCTCCTGTTTCGGATGAATTCCCTCGTGGGATGTACCTCAGACGAATAAGTTTCGGAACGCCGTTTTTCTGATCCTCTCGAGGGGCCACCGGGCGATGACGATGGGCCGGGCCCGCTTCTTGCATCGCGTTCTCTGCATTAGCGAATGACGAAACATGACGCAGGGCACCGCCCCATACGATAACAAGGAGTCTGCTCGTGCAAGAGAATCGCATCCTCGACCTGGCCTACGGCATGTCCGACGTGACCCGCGAGAAGATCGGACGGATCGAGAGCATCACCCGCCAGACCGAGATCCTGGCCCTCAACGCCCGCATCGAGGCGGCCCGCGCCGGGTCGGCGGGCGCCGCCTTCGGCGTGGTCGCCGAACAGATGGGCGAGGTGTCCAGCGACATCCAGCGCATCGCCCGCAGCTTTCGCGACGAGGTCGCCCGCCAGACCGCCGAGCTGCAAGAGGCGGGCACGTCCATGGTCGACGACTTCCGCGGCCAGCGCCTCACCGACCTGGCCCTGAACGCGGTGGAGATCATCGACCGCAACCTCTTCGAGCGCTCCTGCGACGTGCGCTGGTGGGCCACCGACAGCGCCGTGGTGGAGGCGGCCTCGGCGCCGGACGACGCGGCCCGCCAGGCCCACGCCAGCGACCGGCTGGCCACCATCCTGCGCTCCTACACCGTCTATCTGGACCTGTGGGTCGCCGACCGGGACGGCCGGGTGATCGCCACCGGCCGTCCCGACCGTTATCCCGAAGCCATCGGCGCCGACGTCTCGAGCGACGACTGGTTCCAGCGAGCGCTGCGCACCGCCTCCGGGGACGACTTCATCGTCGCCGATATCGAGCGCAATCCCTCTCTGGAAGACGCCGCAGTGGCCACCTACGCCACCGCGATTCGCGAGGGCGGCCGCGAGGACGGCGTGGTGATCGGCGTGCTGGGCATCTTCTTCGACTGGGCGCCCCAGTCCCGCGACGTGGTGCAGGGCGTGGGGCTGTCCGAGGAGGAGCGCGAGCGCTGCCGGGTGATGCTGGTCGACGCCCGCCACGGCATCATCGCCGATTCCCTCGGCGAGGCGGCCCTGGGCGAGACCTTCCCGCTGTCGCCCGAGGGTCGCGAGCGCGGCTTCGACCGCGACGAGCGGCGCCTGGTCGCCTTCGCCGAGACGCCGGGCTACGAGACCTACGAGGGCCTGGGCTGGTATGGCGTGATCGAGTATCGGCGCGGTGCGGCTCCGCAGGCCGAGCCGACGCGCGAGCCGGCCCTCGCCGCACCTTGAGAGTGAATCGGTCGTCATCAGCTGCACTTTATTGGTGCGTGTCGTCGGTCGGGGTGGCGGGATGGCCGTGCTGGCCTCATCATGAGACCGTCACCATCGAGACCGGCCGACGGGAGGCCACGACGACGCCATGCTGGGATTCCTTCAGGGAGCCGCCTACGGCCTGTTCCTGACCTGCCTGCCCTGGTGCCTGGCCGGGCTGGCCAGCCCGCGGCTGGCGCTGGCCAGCGAGCACCCCACCCGCTGGCAGGTGGTGGTGCGCTACGCCTTCCTGGTGCCCTTCCTCAGCCTGCTGATGTGGCTGACCTCGCTGTGGGGCGGCTTCGACCCCAGCCTCGGCGGCTGGCTGGCCGGCCTGGTCGGCATCGCCGTGGAGCTGCCGCTGGAGCGTCGCTGGCGACGCTTCCGGGCGCGGCGCCACAAGCGCCGGCTCGAGGAGATGCTGCGCGCCGAGGCCACCCGCCGCCGCCACGAGTCGGCCCGCGAGGCCGGCGTCAGCGAGCTCGACCCGGACCACCCGCCGGCCGACGCCGACGAAGTGGTGCAGGCGCTGTGCCGGGCCAAGCAGGCGCTGCTGGAAGTCGACCGTGCCGATCACGCCGCCCAGGTCGACCGGCTCTACAGCCGCTACGGCAACGTGCTGGAGGTCATGGCCTCGCGCTTCACGGCCGGCGAGCTGGCCCACGAGCGGGCCCGCTCGCTGGTGGTCGAGGTGTGCATGGGCGCGGTGGACAACTTCACCGCCATGGCCTCCCAGGCCCGCGGCGTGGCCGGCCTCGACATCGACTTCATCCGCCGCCGCCTCGGCCAGGAGGCCGACCAGCTGTCGGCCAACGAGACCGACGCCCTGCGCCGACGGCTGGCGCTGATCGAGGACACCGAGAAATCGCTGCGCCGGCTGGCCGCGCGCAACGAAGCGGCGCTGACCGCACTGGACGACACCAGCGTGGCGCTGTCGCGCATCGTCACCGGCCGCCCGCGGGCCAGGGTCGGCGCCGACCAGGCCTGCGAGGAGCTGCGCCGCTTCATCGACGGTGCCGGGCGCTACGGCCGCGAGACCTGATCGGTCCCGCGCATAGATTGCCCCAGGCCCCGGCCGTCACTGCCCCGGGGCGTCAGGAAGAGAAGAGGAGAGCCTGCCAATGACCGACGCGTCTCAGCCCGAGGGCAGCCCGCTGTCGCTGCCGCCCGTGGAACGCATCGCCGAGGAACTGGAGCGGCCGGCGGCGGACGAGGCCGAGCGTGCTGCGGCGGACCCGCAGCTCGCCGCCATGGCCGAGGCCTTCGTGACCCAGACGCTGGACGACGAGGCCGAGGGTGCCGCCGCCCGGCAGCGTCGGGCGGTGGACGAGATGGGCCTCGAGCTCCAGCAGCAGGCCGCGCGCCAGAGCGAGATGCTCAAGACGCCGCTGCGCCAGCTGGCCCGCCATGGCGAGGAAGGCGGGCCCGTCGCCAAGGCACTGGTGGCGCTACGCGGCCGCATGGACGATCTGGATCCGCGCCATCATCGCCTCGAGCCCGGTCGCTTCGACCGGGTGCGTCGTCTGCTGCCGGGCACCAGCAGCCGGCTGCAGCGCTACTTCCACCGCTTCGAGACCGCCCAGCAGGCGCTGGAGGCGATCATCGCCGATCTCCAGGGCGGCCGCGACATGCTGGAGCGGGACAACCTGACGCTCTCCGACGACCAGGAGGCCATGCGCGCGACCCTCGACCAGCTCGAGCGGCAGGTGTCGCTGGGCCGGCTGATCGACGAGCGCCTGGTGGCGGCCCGGGACGAGATCGTGGACGACGACCGACGCGCCTTCGTCGAGGAAGAGCTGCTGTTCCCGCTGCGCCAGCGCATCCTCGACCTCCAGCAGCAGCAGGCGGTGTGCCAGCAGGGCGTGCTGGCACTGGAGGTGATCATCCGCAACAACCGCGAGCTGATGCGCGGCGTCGACCGGGCGGTCAACGTCACGGTGTCGGCGCTGAGCGTGGCGGCCACCGTGGCGCTGGCGTTGGCCAACCAGCGGCTGGTGCTCGACCGCGTCGAGTCGCTCAACGCCACCACCAGCGAGACCATCGCCGGCACCGCCCGGGCGCTGCGCCAGCAGGGGGTGGACATCCAGACCCGCGCCGCCTCCGCCAACCTCGACATGAAGGCCCTCGAGGGTGCCTTCGCCGACGTCATGGCGGCGGTCGATGACCTGGCGAGCTATCGCCGCGAGGCGCTGCCGCGGCTGGGCGAGCAGATCGAGCGCCTGGAGAGCCTGACCCGCGAGGGCGGCGGCGCCGTGGAGCGCCTGGCCCGCGAAGCCGGCGAGTCGGGCGAAGCCGCCGGGGCAGACAAGCGCTGACCCCGGCGCCAGACTCGCCGACGCCTCCCTTCCTGCCCGTTCCCTCTCTGATGTCCCGCTGGGGCCGCGCGATGGCCCCGAGCGTGGGCGCCGTGACGCGCCATTGCCTCAATTCAACGACCGAACTGCCGAAGTCAGACTAGAGTGGCAAAAGTGTCATCCGATCGGAGGCGAGTAGGTGCTGACGGTCGTCATAAAAAAGAATGCAGGGGGAACTCATGCAGTTGAACTACCGCAAGTGGTGGCAGCGTGGAAGCGAAGAGGCATCGGCAGGGGCACCGGTGCTGGAGCGCGCGGCGCCCGAAGGGCTCGCCGAGTCGGTCATGGAATCCGCGGTGGACGGCATGGTGGTGATCGATGCCGCCGATCGGGTGGTCCGCTTCAACGCCGCGGCGGAGCGGCTCTGGGGGCTGTCCCGCGAGGCGGTGCTCGGCCAGCCGGTGGACCGGCTGGTGCCGGAGCTGCTGCGCGACGAGCATCGCGATCACCTGCACCTCAACCGCGCCAGTGGCCGGGACGTTCAGGTGGGGCGGCATCGCGAAGTGATGCTGGAGCGCCCCGACGGCAGCCGGCGGCGGGTGGGCATTGCGCTGTCCCGCGTCGCCCAGGACGACGGCGAGGGCTATGCCGCGGTGGTGCGCGAGCTCGGCGAGGAACGGCCGGCGGATCAGGGCGCCCATCAGGCGCTGGAGCAGTGCCTGGACGCGGTGGTCAGCATCGACGACCAGAACCGGGTGACCTTCTTCAACGCCGCCGCCGAGCGGCTGTGGGGCTGTCGCCGCGAGCAGGTGCTGGGCGAGAACGTCAACCGCCTGGTGCCCGGGGCGATCCGCGGCCAGCACGACGGCTTCGTCGATCGTCACCGACGCCACGGCGACGATCGCATCGTCGGCACCAGCCGTGATGTCCAGCTGGAGCGCTTCGACGGCGAGACGCGCTGGGTCAACCTGGCGCTGTCGCGCTTCTTGGTCGATGGACGCCAGTGCTATACCGCCTTCGTGCGCGATATCACCGAGGAGCGCGAGTTCCGTACCCTGATGGAAAGCACCCTGGAACAGGCCGTCAACGCCGTGGTGACCATCGACGAGCAGAATCGGGTGACCTTCTTCAACGCCGCCGCCGAGCGGCTGTGGGGCTATGAGCGCCGCGAGGTGCTGGGCGAGAACGTCAAGATGCTGGTGCCCCACGCCATCCAGGCGAATCACGACGCCTACGTGCAGCGCAACCGCGATACCGGCGAGGACCGCATCGTCGGCAGGACCCGCGAGGTCGAGGTGGTGCGCAAGGACGGCGACTCGACCTGGGCCAGCCTGTCGCTGGCGCGCATCCGCATCGACGAGCGCCTGGTCTACACCGCCTTCCTGCGCGATGTGTCCGAGGACGTCACCCATCGCGCCAACATGGTCGAGCGCACCGAGGAGTTCGCCAAGGCCAACCAGCGGGTCACCCAGTTCGCCGAGGACATCGAGGCGATCGCCATGCGCACGCACCTGCTGTCGCTCAATGCCTCCATCGAGGCGGCGCGGGCCGGCGAGGCGGGGCGTGGCTTCTCGGTGGTGGCCGAGGAGGTGCGCGCCCTGGCCGAGCAGGCCACGGGCTCGGCCAAGGACATCGGCGAAGTGGTCGGCCACACCCAGGCGCTGTTCCAGGAGCTGCAGGACGCCCTCAAGGCCATCGAGGCGAGCGCCCGGGGCAGCTGAGGCGTCGCCGGCTGGGCTATGCTGCAGGGGTAATGTTCGCGTCGCCGCGACGGCGCCCGGGATCGGCCCGTGGCGCCTGTGATGGCGGCAGGGAGCGATCATGAACCCCGCAGTACGCAACGTCTTCGTGGTGGGGCTGGACGACTTCAACCGTCAGCGGCTCGAGACCCTGAAGGGGGCGGAGGAATGCCGTTTCCACGGCGTCATCGATCCCGAGGCGGTCTACGACACCGAGGTCTTCGACATCGCCGCCATGCTCGAGGAATCCACCGCCCGGCTGGAAGCCTTCGACGGCACGGTGGACGCCATCGTCGGCTACATGGATTTCCCCGTCTCGACCATGCTGCCGATCCTCTGCGAGCGCTTCGGCACCCGCTCGCCGACGCTTTCGAGCCTGCTCAAGTGCGAGCACAAGTACTGGAGCCGGCGGGTGCAGCAGGAGGTCGTCTCCGCGCACATGCCGGCCTTCACCGCCTTCGATCCCTTCGATGACGAGGCCCTGATTCGCATCAGCGACGCGGGGCTTCACTTCCCGTTCTTCGTCAAGCCGATCAAGTCCTCCGGTTCGCGGCTGGGGTTTCGCATCGACACCCCGGAAGACTTCCAGCACGCCATCGAGCGCCTCCAGGCCGAGATCGGCCTGATCGCCGATCCGTTCAACACCGTGCTCGAGCAGGCCCGGCTGCCCGACGAGATCGCCGCCGTGGAGGGCCACTTCTGCATGGCCGAGGCCATCATCGGCGGTTGGCAGTGCACCGTGGAGGGCTATGTCTTCGAGGGCGAGGTGGTCAGCTATGGCATCGTCGACTCGCTGCGCTATCCCCAGGTGCTGAGCTTCTTCCACTACCGCTATCCCTCCGGGCTGCCCGAGGTCGTGCAGGATGCCATGTGCGCACTCACCGAGCGGGTGATGCGGCATATCGGTTTCGACAACTCGGCCTTCAACATCGAGTTCTTCTGGGACGAGGTGCAGGACCGTATCTGGTTGCTCGAGATCAACACCCGGCTGTCGCAGTCGCACTGCGACCTGTTCGAGAAGGTCGACGGCGTCAGCCACCAGCAGGTCGCCCTCGACCTGGCGCTGGGGCGGCGCCCCGAGATGCCGCACCGTCGGGGCGAGTTCGCGGTGGCGGCCAAGTTCTTCTATCGGGTGTTCTTCGTCGACGCCGTGGTCGTCAGGGTGCCGAGCGACGAGGAGGTCACCGCGCTAGAGGCGGACTTCCCGGGCACGGTGATCGCCCTGCAGGTGGCCTCCGGCCAGCGGTTGTCGACGCTGCCGGAACAGGACAGTTACAGCTTCGCGCTGGCGCATGTCTGGATGGGCGCCGACAGCGCCGAGCGGCTGCTCGAGGACTACGAGCGCCTGGCGGCGCGGCTGACCTTCGAATTCGAGGACATCGTGGGCTGACAACTGGGGCTGACGTCTGGGGTAGAGAGAGGAGCAACGGGATGCGCATCGTCGAGGACTTTCCCCGCAGGGTCCAGGAGGAGGAAACCTGGATCCCCATGGCCGACGGCACGCGCCTGGCGGCCCGCATCTGGCGGCCGGTGGACGCCGAGGACCATCCGGTGCCGGCAATCCTCGAGTACCTGCCCTATCGCAAGCGCGACCTCACCGCCGCCCGCGACGTCCAGAGCCACCCCTACTGGGCCGGCCACGGCTATGCGGGGGTGCGGGTCGATATCCGCGGCACCGGCGAGTCCGACGGCGTGCTCACCGACGAGTACCTGCCCGAGGAGCTGGCCGACGGCGTGGCGATCATCGAGTGGCTGGTCGCCCAGCCTTGGTGCAGCGGCGAGGTCGGCATGGTCGGCATCTCCTGGGGCGGCTTCAACGGCCTGCAGATCGCCGCCCTGCAGCCGCCGGCGCTCAAGGCAGTGATCACCCTGTGTTCCACCGACGACCGCTACGCCGACGACATCCACCACATGGGCGGCTGCCTGCTGGGCGACAACCTGTCCTGGGCCTCGACCATGTTCGACGGCAACGCCTGCCCGCCGGACCCGGCGCTGGTCGGCGACCGCTGGCGCGACATGTGGCTCGAGCGCCTCGACGGCAGCGGCCTTTGGCTGGCCCAGTGGCTCGAGCACCAGCGCCGCGACGACTACTGGAAACACGGCTCGGTGTGCGAGGACTTCGCCGCCATCCGCTGCCCGGTGTACGCCATCAGCGGCTGGGCCGACGGCTACTGCAACGCCGTCTTCCGCCTGCTGGCGGGGCTCGAGGTGCCGCGCAAGGGGCTGGTCGGCCCCTGGTCGCACAAGTATCCGCACCTCGGCGTGCCGGGGCCGGCCATCGGCTTTTTGCAGGAATCGCTGCGCTGGTGGGACCAGTGGCTCAAGGGGCGTGACACCGGGATCATGGACGAGCCGATGCTGCGGGTGTGGATGCAGGAGTCGGTGCCGCCCTCGGCGCGCTACGCCGAGCGCCCGGGGCGTTGGGTGGCCGAGCCGAGCTGGCCGTCGCCGCGCATCGTGCCGGCGTCGTTCCGCCTGAGCGTGGGCCACGACCTGTTGCCCGAGGCGCCGGACGCGGCGGAGGACGACGAGGTGATGACGCTGCGCTCGTCGCTGTCGGTGGGGCTCTACGCCGGCAAGTGGTGCTCCTACAACGCGCCGCCGGACCTGCCCCACGACCAGCGTGACGAGGACGGCGGCTGCCTGGTGTTCCAGACGCCGCGGCTGGAGGAGGCGATCGAGATCTGCGGCCAGCCCACGGTCGAGCTGGAGCTCGAGGCCGACCGGCCGGTGGCCATGGTGGCGCTGCGGCTGATCGACGTCGCCGAGGACGACAAGGCCACCCGGGTGTCCTATGGCCTGCTGAACCTGACCCATCGCGACAGCGACGAGCATCCCGAGCCGCTGGAACCCGGCCGGCGCTATCGGGTGACGGTGGCGCTCAAGCACATCGCCCAGCAGTTCCCGGCCGGGCACGCGATCCGCCTGTCGCTGTCCACCAGCTACTGGCCGCTGGCCTGGCCGGCGCCGCGACCGGTCACCCTGACGCTGTGCCCCGGGCGCAGCCGCCTGGTGCTGCCGGTGCGCGCGCCGCAGCCGGAAGAGGAGGCGGCGCTGCCGGCCTTCCTCGAGCCGGAGGGTGCGCCGCCCATCGCCAAGACCCTGATCCAGCCTACCCAGGAAAGCTGGCGGGTGATCCGCGACCTGGCCAACGACCAGACCACGCTCGAGGTGATCAACGACGAGGGCCGCTACCGGCTCGACGCCATCGACCTGGAGATCGCCGGCCGGGTCACCGAGCGCTACTGCTATTCCTACGGCAGCTACGACAGCGTCAGCGGCTGGACCGAATGGGAACGCACCTTCCAGCGCGGCGACTGGGAGGTGCGCACCCTGACCCGCACGCTGATGACCAGCGACGCGGACAACTTCCGCCTGCGCGCCACCCTGGACGCCTGGGAAGGCGAGACACGCATCTTCGCCCGCACCTGGGACGAGACGATTCCGCGGGATCTGGTGTAGCGGGGTAGGGGGACGTCGTCGATAGTCGGCGAGAGGCGCGGCTGCTATCTTGGCCTCTTTCTCGACAGGGATGCCCCGCCATGAGCGTGACCACCGCCGACGCGCCCGCGACGCCCTGGGCCTCGCGCAAGGAGATCCTGGGCTGGGCGATGTTCGACTTCGCCAACCAGGCCTATACCCTGCTGATCATCACCGTGGTGTTCGGCGAGCTGTTCACCACGGTGATCGTCGGCGACCGCGGCGACGGCTACCGGCTTGCCAACTTCCTGTGGAGCCTGGCGCTGGCGATCAGCTACCTGCTGGTGGTGATCACCGGGCCGCTGTGCGGGGCGGTGATGGACTATCGGGCGGAGAAGAAGCGCTTCCTGTTCGCCAGCTACGTGGTCACCATCATCGCCACGGCGCTGCTCTACTTCGTCGCCCCGGGCTACGTGTGGCTGGGGCTGATCCTGATCGTGGTCTCGAACTACGCCTATTCCATGGGAGAGTCCTTCATCGCCGCCTTCCTGCCGGGGCTCGGGCCGCCGGCGTCGCTGGGCCGCATCTCCGGCTTCGGCTGGGCGCTGGGCTACGTCGGCGGGCTGTTCGCCGCCGGCTTCACGCTGATGGTGCTGGGCGAGGCCAGCGCCGAGAACTTCGAGCGCATCCGCTGGGTCGGGCCCTTCGCCGCCGGCTTCTTCCTGGTCACCGCCATTCCCACCTTCCTGTGGTTGAAGGAGCGCGGCACGCCGCAGAACAGCGGGCTGTCCTACCGCACGATCGCCTGGCGGCGGGTCTCGACCACCCTCCATGAGCTGCGCCGCTTTCGCGACCTGGCCATCTTCCTGGTGTCGCTGCTGTTCTCCATGGCCGGGGTCTACATCATCATCGCCTTCGCCTTCATCTACGGCGCCCAGGTGATCGGCTGGGACGAGTCCGTGCGCAATGTCATGTTCATCATCGTGCAGATCACCGCCGCCGCCGGGGCGATCGGCTTCGGCGCGATACAGGACCGCATCGGCACCCGGGCCACCTACCTGATCACCCTGGTGCTGTGGGTGGCGGCGATCCTGGCGATCTGGGCCACGCCAACGCTCACCGCCTGGCTCAACGCCGCACTGGGACTCGACTGGCAGGCCCAGCACCTGTTCCTGCTGGTCGGCTGCCTGGCCGGGCTCAGCCTGGGCTCGAGCCAGTCCGCCAGCCGCGCCCTGGTGGGGCTGTTCTCGCCGAGCCGCAAAGCCGCCGAGTTCTTCGGCTTCTGGGGCCTGGCCAACAAGCTCGCCGGGGTGGTGGGCATCGTCGCCCTGGGGCTGCTGCAGTCGGTGGTCGGACTGCAGGCCTCGATCCTGCTGTGTGCGGGACTGTTCATCGTCGCCATCCTGATCTGCCTGTTCGTCGATCAGCAGAGAGGCATGCAGGCGGCGAGAGAGTGGGAGAGGATAAATGGTTCAACTGTGTCTTCAGGGGGCTAAATGAGCCCGGAGACAAGCTCGCGCGAGGGCGCTATGAACCCATCCCTGGGCGCTGCTTTGGCCCTGCAGCGCTCTCGCGTCCTGCTCCGCTTGCAGGACCGGTGCTGGCCATCCATGGCCAGCCCGTTCGGCGAGGGTCGCCTCACCCATGGCCAAAAACCCCTCGCTTAAGCTTGTCCCCGACATGGCTCATAGGGGCCATCTAGCGGGTATAAAACGCTATTTCAGGCGGGGCGTTCGAGGGCGAACAGGTCGGTGGTGCGGCTATAGTCCGAGCCGGCCATGCGGCCGACCGGGCGCAGTGTCTCGATATCCACGTGGCGGCCGTCCCAGACCTCGGGCTCGGCGTGCACCGCGACCACCTCGGCGAGCACCAGGTTGCCGGCCAGCGGGCTGTCGCCGAAGCGGATCACCTCGCGCAGCCGGCAGCCGAAAGCGATCGGCGACTCGGCGATGCGCGGCACCCTGAGCTCGCCCATCGGCGCCTTGGTCAGCCCGGCGTGGTCGAACTCGTCCTCGCCGCGGTGCAGGCTGGCGCTGGTGGCATTGAGCGCCTCGGCCAGCGCCTCGCTGCCGACGTGGATCACGCATTCACCGACCTCGTCGAGGTTGTGGAGGGTGTCCTTGGCCTTGCCCTCGCCGTTGAGCAGCGGCGAGAAGGCCAGCACCGGCGGATTGACGCTGGCCACGTTGAAGAACGAGAAGGGCGCCAGGTTGGCGCGCCCCTCGGCGTCGACGGTGGCCACCCAGGCGATGGGGCGCGGGGCGATGGCGCCGGAGAACAGCCGGTAGATCGTGCCGGCCTCGAGGGCATCGGCAGAGAGTGAGGCGTCGCTCATGATCGCTCCTTGAGGGTGAACGAAAGGTCTCATCCCAGCATGGGCGCCGGCGGGCGTCCAGTGTCATGATGGGCGCGCCGGATGACGGGAGGGCGATGAATGAGCGAGCAGGGCGGTGGCATGAGGCGCGCGGGACTGGGCATGATGCTGGCCTTCTGGGCGCTGCTGATCGGGCTCGGCACCTGGTGGTTCCAGGGCTGGTTCGAGGCGCGGGAGAATCCCAACGCCCATCTCGCCGAGTCGCTGGACGGTGGCCCGCTGACGCTCGCGCGCAACGCCAACGGTCACTTCGTGGCCACCGGGCGCCTCAACGGCGAGCCGGTGACCATGCTGCTCGACACCGGCGCCACTCAGGTGGCCGTGCCCGCGGATCTGGCCGAGCGCCTCGACCTGCCGCTGCGCGGCTCAGCCAGTTTCTCCACCGCCAATGGTCGGGTGCGCGGCCATCTGACGACCCTCGACGAGGTGCGTCTCGGCGGGCTGGTCGCCCGCGACGTGCCGGGCTCCGTCGTGCCCGGCCTCGAGGGCGGCACGGTGCTGCTGGGCATGAGTTTCCTTGGCCGCTTCGAGCTGCAGATGCGCGGCGACACCCTGACCCTGCGGGTGCCCGAGAAGGGCAAGGGCTGAGCGCCGACGGGGCTCACCCGCCGGCACGAGGCTGATACCATGGCCGGCATGAACAGCGTCACCTCCGCCGCCGCGCTCACGGCCTCCCTGGACGATCCCTTCTACTACCTGGCGAACTTCCAGTGCGTGCTGGACTGGGTGGCTGCGCGCCACGCGGACCTGCTCTCCGAGGCCGAGCGCGCCTTCCTCGCCGACTTCCCGACCCTGCCCCGGGCCTCCCGGGCGCTGCTGGTGCGCATGGTGATGCGCAAGGGCGAGCACTTTCGCGTCTCGCGCCTGGCCTACGACGAGATCGGCGAGTCTGATGCTGCCCTCGGCCCGCTGATCCAGGCCGGTTGGGTCGAGGCCGCCCCGGCGCTGACCCTCGACGAGCTGTTCCGCCAGCTGCGCCTGGCCGAGCTCCGCCGTGCCTTCGCCGACGAGATCGCCGCGGCCGGCCTGCCGAAAAGCGTGGCCAAGGGCGCGCTGCACGCGGCCATGGCCGAGCGCGGGCTCGAGCCTCGCCGGCTGGAGGACTGGTGGCCGGCGGCCCCGGATCGCGTGGTGCGCCTGACCCTGATGGAGCTCTGCGACCGGCTCAGGCTGATGTTCTTCGGCAACCTGCGCCAGGACTGGGCGGAGTTCGTGCTCGCCGAGCTCGGCCTGCAGCGCTTCGAGAGCGTGCCCTTCGGGGCGGATTCCCGGGCCTTCCAGCGCCGCGACGAGGTCGACGCCTACCTGGCCCTGCACCGGCTGCGCGAGCGTCTCGACGACGGCGATTGTCCGGTGTCGCTGGCCGCCGAGGTACCGCCGGCGCCCGACAACGCCTGGCTGGCCGCCCGCCGCTCGCGGCTGCTGCTGAAGCTGGGCCGTGAGGCCGAGCGAAGGGGCGAGACCGAGGCGGCGCTCGAGGGCTATGCCGCCGCCGGCCTCGGCGAGGCGCGCGTACGCCGGCTGCGCCTGCTCGAGCGACGCGGCGAGTTCGCCCTGGCCCACCGGCTGATCGAGGCGGCCGAGCCGGTGGACGAGGCCGAACGCCAGGCGCTGGCGCGGCTGCGCCCGCGGCTGTGTCGCAAGCTGGGCCTGCCGGCGCCGGCGCGTGAGATCGAGCCCGCGCCCGAGCGGCTCGACCTGACGCTGGAACCGCGAGCGGGCGGGGTGGAGCGGGCGGTGGCCGAGCATCTGGCCACGCCCGAGGCGCCGGTGCACTACGTGGAGAACGCCCTGATCACCGGGCTGTTCGGCCTGCTGTGCTGGGAGGCGGTCTTCGCGCCGCTGCCCGGCGCCTTCTTCCACCCCTTCCACACCGGGCCCGCCGATCTCCATCGCGAGGACTTCGTGGCCCGGCGTCGGGCGCTGTTCGACGCTTGCCTGGCCCAGCTCGATGACGGCCGCTATCGCGAGACCGTGCGAACGCGCTTCGGTGAGAAGCAGGGCCTGGCCTCGCCCTTCGTGCACTGGGGCGCCCTCGACGAGGCGCTGCTCGAGCGTGCCCTGGCCGCCATCCCGCCGGCGCACCTGCGCGCCCTGTTCCAGCGGCTGCTCGACGACCCGAGGGCCAATCGCGCCGGGCTGCCCGACCTGATCCAGTTCTTCCCCGAGGGGGAGAAAGGCGAGAGCGGCGCCGGCTATCGGCTGATCGAGGTCAAGGGGCCCGGCGACCGGCTGCAGGACAACCAGCGCCGCTGGCTGGCCTTCTTTCATGCCCATGACATCCCGGTGGCGGTCTGCCACGTGAGATGGGAGGGCGCGTGAGCGAGGCGGGCCGCCGCGTCGCCGTGCGCGCGCTGTGCGAGTTCACCGCCCGCGAGGGCGATCTGGACCACCGCTTCACCCCGGCCCCCAGCGCCCGGGAGGGCATCGAGGGCCACGCCCGGGTGCAAAGCCGGCGCGGCGACGGCTTTGAAGCCGAGGTGGCGCTGTCCGCCGACGTCGCCGGCCTGACCGTGAGCGGCCGCGCCGACGGCGTCGACCCCGCGGCCAAGCGCCTGGAGGAGATCAAGACCCACCGCGGCAGCCTCGAGCGCATGGCCGCCAACCAGCGCGCCCTGCACTGGGCCCAGGCGGAGGCCTACGGGGCGCTGCTGTGCGCCGAGCGCGGCCTGGCGTCGGTCACCCTGGCGCTGGTCTACCTGGACATCGCCTCCGGCCGCGAGACCGTGCTGACCCGCGAGGCGAGTGCCGACGAGCTGTGGGCGCGGCTCGAGGCCCACGCCCGGGCCTACGCGGCCTGGGCCGATCAGGAGGCTGAACATCGTGCGGCGCGGGACGTGGCCCTCGCCGCGCTGGCCTTCCCCCATGGCGACTTCCGGCCCGGCCAGCGGACCCTGGCCGAGGACGCCTACCGCGCCGCCGCCACCGGCCGCTGCCTGCTGGCCGAGGCGCCCACCGGCATCGGCAAGACGCTCGGCACCCTCTATCCGCTGCTCGCCGCCATGCCGCGCCAGGGTCTCGACCGGCTGGCGTTTCTGACCATGAAGACCCCGGGGCGGCGGCTGGCGCTGGACGCCCTGACGGACCTGGGCGTCGACCGCGACAGCGAGCGACTGCCGCTGCGGGTGCTTGAGCTGGTGGCGCGCGACAAGGCCTGCGAGCATCCCGACCGCGCCTGCCACGGCGAATCCTGCCCGCTCGCCCAGGGCTTCTACGACCGGCTGCCGGCGGCGCGCCGCGACGCCGTGGCCCGCGGCTTCTGGGATCGCGCGTCGCTGCGCGAGCTGGCCCTCGAGCACGGCGTCTGCCCCTACTACCTGGGCCAGGAGCTGGCCCGCTGGGCCGACGTGCTGGTCGGCGACGTCAATCACTACTTCGACGACGGCGCCCTGATCCACGGCCTGGTCCAGGCCGAGGGCGCGCGCCTCGGCGTGCTGGTGGACGAGGCCCACAACCTGGTCGACCGGGCCCGCGGCATGTACAGCGCGGGGCTCGACCAGCGCCGGCTCAACCGGCTGCGCAAGGGCGCACCGCCGGCCCTTTCCCGGCCGCTGTCGCGGCTCGCACGGCGCTGGCAGGACCTGCTGCGCGAGGTCGAGGAGCGCGAGTGGCAGGCGCTGGAGCAGGTACCGGGCGCGCTGCTCGGCGCCCTGCAGCAGGCGGTGGCGGCGATCACCGACTACCTGGGTGAGCATCCCGCCGGTGCCGATCCGTCGCTGCAGGAGTTCCTGTTCGAGGCCCTGGCCTTCGCCCGGCGTGCCGAGACCTTCGGCGAGCACTCGCTATGCGAGCTCGAGCGTCACGGGCGCGGCCGGGCCCGACTGGCGATCCGCAACCTGGTGCCGGCGGACTTCCTGGCGCCGCGCTTTCGCGCCGCCCGCTGTGCGGTGCTGTTCTCGGCGACCCTGAGTCCGCCGGGCTATCATCGCGATCTGCTGGGCCTGCCCGACGATGCCGTGACTCGCAGCGTACCCGCGCCCTTCGTCGCCGAGCAGCTCGAGGTGCGGCTGCGCACCGATGTGTCGACCCGGCTGCGCGATCGCGAGGCGTCGCTTTCGCCCATCGTCGCCGAGCTGGCCGGCCAGTACCGGCGCCGTCCCGGCCACTACCTGGCCTTCTTCAGCAGCTTCGCCTACCTGGAGGCGGCGCTGGCACGCTTCCGCGCGGCCTGCCCCGAGATTCCGGTGCGCGCCCAGCGGCGCGGCATGAACGAAGACGAGCGCGAGGCCTTCCTGGCCGGCTTCGTGCCCGGCGAGACCGGCATCGCCTTCGCGGTGCTCGGCGGCGCCTTCGCCGAGGGCATCGACCTGCCCGGCGAGCGGCTGGTGGGCGCCTTCGTGGCGAGCCTCGGCCTGCCGCCCTTCGACGCCTATCATGCGGCGCTGGAGGCGCGGCTCGAGGAACGCTTCGGCCGTGGCTTCGACTACGCCTATCGGGTACCCGGGATGATCAAGGTGGTGCAGGCCGCTGGCCGGGTGATCCGCGGCCCCGAGGACCGTGGCGTGGTGGTGCTGATGGACGACCGCTTCGCCCGGGCCGAGAATCTCGCCCTGCTGCCCGACTGGTGGCGGCCGGCGCCTTGAGCCGCGCCAATGTTTTCTTCCTTCCGACCTTGCCGACGAGGACACGCCGATGACCCGAACCCGCCATGAACGCCCCACCTTCCAGCTGCGACTGGTCGCCGATCGTGACGTGGTGCTGGGGCCCGGCAAGGTCGACCTGCTGGCGGCGATCGCCCGGGAGGGCTCGATCACCGCGGCCAGCCGCGCGCTGAACATGAGCTACAAGAAGGCCTGGCAGCTGATCGAGACCATGAACCGCCACTTCCCGAGCGAGGTGATCGCCACCAGCACCGGCGGCAGCACCCGCGGCGGGGCCGAGCTCACGCCGCTGGGCGAGGAGCTGCTGGCGCGCTACCGGGCGATCGAGCGCCGCCTCGATCCCGAGGCCTGCGACGATGCCCGGGCGCTGCTCGCGCTGATGCACGTGGAGGCGCCGGAGGCGTCGAGCTGATCGCGCTTGCCAGGGCATTCGTGGAGCGCTAATGTTCCGTTGTTTCCAACAAGACATAACGGGAGTCTCCATGCCGCCGTTCACCGCTCGTCGTCCGCTGCGCGTCCTCGTCGCCGGCCTCGCCCTGGTGCTGGGCGTCGTTGCCGTGCCGGCCCAGGCCGAGCCCGATGCTGCCGCCAAGGTGCGCATCTTCGCCGCCGCCTCGCTCACCGACGCCCTGAATACCGCCATCGAGCGTTTTGAAGCGGGCCACGACGTCGACGTGGTGCCGGTCTATGCCTCCTCGTCCACCGCGGCGCGACAGGTCGCCCGCGGCGCGCCGGCCGATCTCTACTTCTCCGCCAACGAGCAGTGGATGGACTGGCTGGGCGAGCAGGGCATCGAACTCGCCGAGCGGGCCGACCTGCTGCAGAACCGCCTGTCGCTGATCGCCGCCGACGACGAGACGGCGTCCTTCACTCCCGGCGACGGCACGCCACTGAGCGAGCTGCTGGCCGACGGCGAACGCCTGTCGGTGGGCGATCCCGACCACGTGCCGGCCGGCATCTATACCCGCCAGGCGCTCGAGTCGTTCGGCGAGTGGGACGCGCTGGCCCCGCGCCTGGCCCGAGCCGACAACGTGCGCGCCGCCCTGGCGCTGGTCGAGCGCGGCGAGGCGCCGCTGGGCATCGTCTATCGCACCGACGCCCTGGCCAGCGACCGGGTGCACGAGCTGGGCCTGTTCCCGCTCGACAGCCACCCGGCGATCCGCTACCCGGTGGCGCTGATCGATCCGCCGGCCGATGACGCCGCCGAGGCCTTCCGCGCCTGGCTGGGCGGCGACGAGGCCCGGGCCATCTTCACCCGCTTCGGTTTCGAAGCCGCCGGCGCCGAGCCGGCCGCCGAAGACGGCGCCAAGGGCTAGTCGATGCTGTCGCCGGTGGAGGTCGAGGCCATCCTGATCAGCCTGCGCGTGGCGGGCACCGCGGTGGCCTGGATCCTGGTGCCGGGCATCGCCCTGGCGTGGCTGATGGCGCGCCGCGAGTTCCGCGGCAAGGCGCTGCTCGATGGCGTGCTGCATCTGCCTCTGGTGCTGCCGCCGGTGGTGGTCGGCTATCTGCTGCTGCTGTCGCTGGGCCGTCAGGGCTGGCTGGGCCGGTGGCTGAACGAGTGGTTCGCCGTGAGCCTGCCCTTCACCTGGCAGGGCGCGGCGGTGGCCGGCGGGGTGATGGCCTTCCCGCTGCTGGTGCGGGCCGTGCGCCTGTCGCTGGAGGCGGTGGACGTCGATCTGGAAGCTGCGGCCAGCACCCTGGGTGCCGGCCGCCTGCGGGTGCTGTTCACCATCACCCTGCCGCTGGCGCTGCCGGGGCTTCTGACCGGCACCGTGCTGGCCTTCGCCCGGGCGCTGTCGGAGTTCGGCGCCACCATCACCTTCGCCGCCAACATCCCCGGCGAGACCCGGACCCTGCCGCTGGCGCTCTACACGCTGATCCAGACGCCCGGCCAGGAAGGCGCGGCGGCGCGGCTGTGCGCGCTGTCGGTGGTCATCGCCATGGTCTCGCTGGTGGCTTCGGAGTGGCTGGCGCGCCGGGCCCGGCGCCGGCTTCGCCAGCGTGATGGGTAATGGAGAGGATGCCATGCCATATGTGACCGCCGCCCATGACGGCGCCGCCGGCGCGTGCTCGGCGCTGACCCTGGACGTCGAGCAGCGCCTCGGCGACTTCTCGCTGTCGACGTCGCTGGCGCTGCCTGCGAGCGGTGTGACCGCGCTGTTCGGCCCCTCCGGCAGCGGCAAGACCAGCCTGCTCAGGATGATCGCCGGGCTCGATGCGCCGCACCGCGGGGCGATCCGCCTCGGCGACGAGACGCTGGTGGATACCGCGCGCGGCATCCGGGTGCCGCCGCATCGGCGCCGTCTGGGCGTGGTGTTCCAGGAGCCGCGGCTGTTTCCCCACTACCGGGTGCGCGGCAATCTCGCCTACGGCATGCGCGGCGCGGCGCGCGAGCGCTTCGATGCCGTCGTCGAGCTGCTTGGCATCGGCGCGCTGCTGGAGCGCTTCCCGGCCACGCTGTCCGGTGGCGAGGCGCGCCGGGTGGCGATCGGTCGGGCGCTGCTCAGCGAACCGCGGCTGCTGCTGATGGACGAGCCGCTGACCGGCCTCGACGGCGCCCGCAAGCAGGAGCTGTTGGACTACATCGCGCGGCTGGCCGGCGACATCGACATCCCCATCGTCTACGTCAGCCACGATCCCGACGAGCTGACCGCCATCGCCGACCACCTGGTGCTGCTCGAGCAGGGGCGGGTGGTCGCCGACGGCCCGCTGGACGCGCTGCTGCAGCGCTTCGAACTCACCGAGCGGCTGGGCGGCTTCGATGCCGCGACCCTGGTCACGGCGACGGTGGAGGAACACGACCCGCACTATGCGCTGAGCCGGCTGCGCCTGGCCGACGGTCAGCGGCTGACGCTGCCCGCGGTGGACGCCGCGCCCGGCACGCGGCTGCGGCTGCGCATCCCGGTGCGCGAGGTGGCGCTGGCCCTGGGCGAACCCGGTGCCATCAGCTATCGCAATCGACTGCGCGCGACGGTCGAGGAGATCGGCCCGTCGCCGCCCGGGCAGGCCGCCGTGGAGCTGCGCCTGAGGCTCGGTGAGAAGGGGGCCGACGAGCAGAGGCTGCGCGCGCGGCTGACCCGCAAGTCCCTCGATGAGATGGGACTCGAGCCAGGCATGTCGGTTATCGCCCTGGTGCGCAGCGTGGCCTTTGATACCCGGCGGCCCTAGCGCTCCTTTCCTAGAAGTACGTCTCCCAGGTATCGATGACGGTCAGGCCGTCATCGACGAGGTGGATCAGCCGCCACTTGTCGAAGGTCAGGCAGGGATGGGAGGCGCCGAAGGCGATCACGTCGCCTACGCGCACGTCGCCCACCTTCACATCTTTGGCATCTTCCGGCAGGGCGACGAAGGTGTGCTGATCCATCTGCCTGGTGACTTCCCATCCCGCCACCGACAGCGGCGCCTCGACGCGGCCGCCTTCCCGATAGCGCACGAGGGGCTCGGGGAGGCGGTCGCCGCCGATATCGCGCTTGCCGAGCGCCACGATGGCGAGCCCTGACTCCGGCAGCGACTGCACCTGGGCGTAGACCGTGAGCGCCGGGCGCAGGCCTTCGTGCAGGTCCGGGCGACGCGCCAGCACGCCGCGCTGGGCCTCGCGATAGAGGCCGTGGTCGTGCACCACGTAGCAGCCCGGGCGCAGCACCGGGGTGAAGCGGCCCTCGAGGCCGCCGTCGCGGAAGGCCTCGGCGATCAGGTCGTACCAGGCCGAGCCCGAGGCGGTGACGATCGGCGATGCGACGCCGAACAGACCCTCGTCCGCCAACCGGTGAAGGTTCTCCACCAGCCGCTCGCCGTAGGCGCGAATCCTCGCGGCCGGATCGTCGCCGTGGACCACGCCCTCGTAGCCCTCCAGGCCGGCCAGCGTCAGCCCCGGCCGCGCGGCGATGTCCCGGGCCAGCGCCGCGATCTGCCCGTCGTCTCGGCAGCCGCAGCGTCCGCCGGCCACGCCCACCTCGATCAGCACCGGCAGCGTCAGGCCGGCCTCGTCGAAGACCTCGCCCAGCTCGGCCACGTTGTCGTGGCCGTCCACGGTCACGTAGAGCTCGGCGCCGGCGCGCATCAGCGCGACGGCGATCGCCATGTTGGCGCGGCCGATGAGCTGGTTGGCCAGCAGCAGGCGGGTGGCGCCCTCGGCGAAGGCGGCGCGGCACTGGGGCAGGGTGGCCAGCGTGATGCCCCAGGCGCCGGCCTCGAGCTGGCGGCGGAACAGCGCCGGGGTCATGGTGGTCTTGCCGTGGGGCGCCAGCCGCGCGCCGTGGCGCTCGGCGAAGGCCTGCATCCAGGCCAGGTTGTGGGCCAGCGGCGCCTCCTGGATCACCGCGGCGGGCAGGCTGACGTCGGCCAGCAGGTCGCGGCCGGTCTCCCGGGTGCCCTTGTGATGCGTCATGGTCTCTCCTTTCCCGATAAGCCCTGGCCTGGCCGCGTGGCCTTCAGCGCCGCTCTGGCGGGCGCTCGGGCGCGGTGGTGGCGATGTCTTCGTCGGCCTCGAACAGCTCCTCGAGCTCGCGGGCGGCCTGCTGGATGGTCTGGATCTGCTCGCGCTTGTTGCCGAACACTTCCAGCTGGCGTTCTAGGGCGCGTTCGTCGTGGGGGCGGAACGTCTCCACGGTGTGACTGGCCTGCTCGCGGGAGATGCCGACGCCGACCAGCACCTCGCGGGTCAGCTCCAGGCTCGCCGGCAGCAGCTCGCGGATGATGTAGGTGACCTCGGCGCGCATCAGCAGCTGGGCGTGGTAGCGGTCCCGGGCCCGGGCGTAGACGCGCAGGTGCGGAAAGCGCCGCTTGACCCGCTGGACGATGCGCATCGAGGTCTCGATGTCGCCGATCGCCACCACCATCACCCGGGCCTTGTCGGCGCCGGCGGCATCCAGCAGGTCGAGACGGGAGGCGTCGCCGAAGTAGATCTCGGTGCCGTAGCGGCGCACCACGTCGACGCGCTCGGCGTTGCTGTCGAGCACCGTATAGGGGATCTTCAGCCCCTGCAGGATGCGGCCCATGATCTGCCCGAAGCGCCCGAAGCCGGCGATGATGATCTGCGGCCCGGTCGGTGGTGGCCGGTCGTAGTCGCGGCGCGGCTTGTCGGTCTTCAGCAGCGGCCGGATCAGCCGCGCATGGACCAGGAACAGCACCGGCGTGGCGGCCATGGACAGCGACACCACCAGCACCAGCAGGCCGACCAGCGAGGCGTCGAGCAGGCCGGCGGCGCCCGCCGCGGTGAGCAGCACGAAGCCGAACTCGCCGCCTTGGGAGAGCAGCGCGCCGAGGTTCAGCGACGTCTTCCAGTCGCTGCGGTAGAGCCGGGCGGAGAGCGTCATGGCGAGCCACTTGGCGGCCAGCAGGCCGGCGGCGAGGCCCAGCGCCAGGCCGGGTTCCTCGGCCAGCAGGCCGACCTGGGCGGTCATGCCCACCGCCATGAAGAACAGCCCCAGCAGCAGGCCGCGGAAGGGCTCGATGTCGGCCTCGATGCTGTGGCGGTACTCCGAGTCGGCCAGCAGCACACCGGCGCTGAAGGCGCCGAGTGCCATGGACAGCCCGGCCAGCTCCATCAGCAGGGCGGCGCCGATCACTACCAGCAGCGCCGTGCCGGCGAAGACCTCGCGGCTGCGGGTGCCGGCGGCGAAGCGAAACAGCGGGCGCAGCAGGTAGCGGCCGCCGACGATCAGGCCGGCGAAGGCGCCGACGGCGATCAGCGCCTCGGCCAGCAGGTGGGTCCAGTCGCCGCCCAGGGAGGCGCCGCCGGCCAGCAGTGGAATGGCCGCCAGCACCGGAATGGCGGCGATGTCCTGGAACAGCAGCAGGGCGAAGGCGTAGCGGCCGTGGCGGCTGCCCAGCTCGCCGCGCTCGCCGAGCAGCTGCAGCACCAGCGGCGTGGAGCACAGCCCCAGGCTGAAGCCGACCACCAGCGCCGCGGCAGGCGAGAGGCCCGCCAGCAGGGCCAGGCCGGTGAGCAGCGCCGTGGTGACGGCCACCTGCAGGCTGCCGAAGTGGAACACCGCCTTGCGCATCAGCCTGAGGCGGGCCGGCTTGAGTTCCAGGCCGATCACGAACAGCAGGAACACGATGCCGACCTGGGAGAACTGCAGCACGGCGTCGGCGTCCGGCACCAGGCCCAATGCCGAGGGGCCGATCACCACGCCGGCGACCAGATAGCCGAGCACCTCGCCGAGCCCCAGCCGCTTGATCAGCGGCACGATCAGCACCGCGGCGGCGAGGAAGATCAGGGCGTTGTAGAGCAGGGCGATGGCCACGTCGGGCTCCTTCGATGGCGGAATGGTGGGAGCGGCGGTCTCTCTATCCTATCGCATGCGCCCCGTTGGCTAGGGTGGGGCGTGGCGGGGTGGCGCGTCACGCGGCTCGCCGCGGTCGCACTTCACGCAGGGCAGCGCCAGGCCAAGCCGCGAGCGGCGGCCGGCCTCGGTGGTCACCCAGGGGCGCTCGGCCCAGGGCGGCTGGTGGCGGACGTGCTGATGGTGGCCGCAGGCCAGCTCGGCGACCCAGTGGCCCTCGTCGTCGCGGTGATAGCCGACGATCGGCTGTTCCATCTCAGGCCTCGGTCAGGCCGGCGCGGGGCAGCACCTCGTCGCGGGTCAGCGGCGCCAGCGGCAGCGCCAGGGCCTCGGCCGGCGTCACCCAGCGCAGCTCGGCGATCTCGGCGGCGGCCTGCAGCGGACCCGCGAGCTCGGCGCGGAACAGGTGGGCGCGCAGCCCGTGGCCGGGCTCGTTGGCGGCGGGGGCGCTGAACTCGCCCAGCGGCTCGAGGCGCGTCGGCGGCTGGCCGAGCTCCTCCTCGAGCTCCCGGGCCAGGGCCTCGGCGGGGGACTCGTCGGGCTCGATCTTGCCACCGGCCTGCATGAAGGCCTCGGTGCCGCGCTTGCGCACCAGCAGCAGGCGGCCCTCGGCGTCCTCGATCAGGGCGGCGGCGATATGCAGGATGGGGGTGTCATTCATCGGGGCAGGCTCCTGGAAACGACGCGGGGCCGCCCCTTGAGGCGGCCCCGGGAGAGGCGCGAAGACGCGGCCTAGAACGCCAGCTCCACGCCGGCATAGACGCTGCGGTCCGGCGCCGTATAGAAATAGCGGCCGTTGTTGGCATTGATGGCGATGTTGTCGAAGTGCTCGCGGTCGAACAGGTTCTGCACGCCCGCGTAGGCCTTGAGCAGGGTGTCGTCGCCGAGGCGCCAGCCGTCGCCGGCACGCAGGTTGGCCAGCCAAACGTCGTCGATCTTCACCCTGTTCTCGTCGTCGGCGTACATCGAGCCCACGTAGCGGGTCTCCAGGGTGGCGAAGCGCTCGCCGAGGCCCTGCCACGTCAGCTGGTTGACCCAGGTGCGCTCGGGAATGCCCGGGATGCGGTTGTTGGCGTAGTTGCCGTCTTCATCTTCGTAGTCCTGGAACTCGTAGCGCGCCAGGGTCAGGGCGCTGTCGAGGCGCCAGTCCTCGGCGAACTGCCAGCCCAGGGCCACTTCCAGGCCGTCCTGGCGGCTGCGCCCGGCGTTACGGTAGAAGTCGCGGTCACGACCTTCCAGCTGGTAGGAGATCAGCGAATCGCGGACCCGGGTCGAGAACAGCGCCACGTCGTAGTCGAGGCCGGCATCGACGAAGCTGCCGCGCAGGCCGATCTCGCGGTTCCAGGCCTTCTGCGGCTCGAGGTCCGGGTTGAAGCCGCCGACGCCGGCCGGGTTGGCGAACTCGGTGAAGGTCGGCGTCTCGTAGGCGGTGCCGGTCGAGAGGTAGGCCTGGTGGTTGGGCCGATAGCGGTAGCTCAGTCCGGCGCTGCCGCTCCACTGATCGAAGCTGCGGTCACCGCCGTCGTCGCCATCGGCGAGGTAGTGATCATCGATATCGAACTTGGTGTGGTCGAAGCGGGTGCCAAGCGACAGCGTCCACCGGTCGCTCAGGTCCAGATCGCCCTGGGCGAAGACGCCGACCGAGCTGGCGGTCTGGGTCTCGTCGGCGGAGCGGCGGAGGTGTTCGCCGTCGATGGCGACGTCATCGCGATAGCGCTCGTCTTCCTGGCGCGCCAGGTCGACGCCGGTCACGTAGCTCAGCGGCAGGCCGCCCACGGTCAGCGACTGGCGATACTCGGCGCTGCCGCCGTAGTAGTCGCGATCATAGGCGACGAAGTTCCCCACGCCGACGCTGCTTCTGGGGCCGGCATAGGCCAGCTGCTGCTCGAAGTCGCGCTTCAGGTAGAAGCCGCGCAGGGTCAGCTCGCCGGGGCCGGCGGCCCGGTCCTCGTACTCCAGGCCCAGCAGCTGCTGATCGACCGACTGTCCTGCACCGATACGGGTCGGTGAGTAGGAGTAATAGCCGAGGGAATCTAGGGTGCCTTCCCGATCCTCGCTGACGCCCTCTTCATCCAGCGCCCCCGGATCTTCGGAGCGCGGGTTGTCGAGCAGGTTGACGATGGCGGTGATCGAGCGGTCGGCGTCCAGCTCGCGGCGCAGCTTGGCGTTGAGCTGGTACTTCTCGACCTCGCTGTGATCGCGATAGCCGTCCATGCCCAGCGCCGAGACGCTGACGTGATGCGACCAGGGGCCCTCGACGCCGCCGTTGCTGAGATTCAGCTTGCGATAGCCGTCGCTGCCGCCCTCGACGCGCAGCCGGGTGCCCGGGTCGCTCGCGCCGTCGGCGGTGGTGACGTCGATCACGCCGCCGGCGGCGTTGCCGTACTGCACCGCCGCCGGGCCGCGGATGACCTCGATGCGCCGGGCGCTGTCCAGGTCGATGGCATCGAGCTGGGCCTGGCCGTCGGGCAGGGTGTAGGGAATGCCGTCGACGCGTACCGTGATGCCGCGCACGCCCCAGGGGGTGCGGGCGCCGAAGCCGCGGATCGACACCCGCTCGCCCTGGACGAAGTTGTGACGGTTCTGGAGATACAGCCCCGGCACGGTGGCCAGCGACTCGTTGAGGCGCTCGCGGGGCTGGCCCTGGGCGATCCGCTCCTCGTCCACTACGGACACGGCGGCGGGCGTGGCATAGAGCTCACGCTCGAGACGCGATGCGCTGACCGTCAGCGGCTCGAGGGCCAGCTCGGCGGCCTGGCCGGCGGCGGGCAGCAGCAGAAGGGGCGTCATCAGGGGGGCGAGTGACCGTCGGGGCATGGGGCGTCGAGTCTCCGGGGGAAATGAGTGTGGAAATGTTCTCATTCTAATAGATTACGTGCAAATCGGATGCTGGCGTTCCCTGATCCTTCAGCGTCGACCAGAGCGCGGCCTGGCGCAACGACGACCCCTCGACCTTGCGACGCGGTGGCATTGCCGTCCACCTTGAAAAGATGGCAGCCGGGAGGACGCGGAGTGCGACGCACGCTGGAAAAGGGCGAGGGACACGGCAGGAGCTCGGTGATCGGTCTGCTGCTGGCGGCCAATGGCCTGGTGTTCCTGGTGCAGCAGCTGCTGCCGGGACCGATGCTGCGCTATCTGGCGCTGTGGCCGCTCGGCGTGGCGCCGGAGACGCTGCCCTCGGGGCTGCCGGCGGGCGAGTTCCATCTCTGGCAGCTGCTGAGCTATGCCTTTCTGCACGGCAGCCTCTTTCATCTGGCCATCAACATGTTCGTGCTGTGGATGTTCGGCAGCCCGCTGGAGCGCGACTGGGGCAGCCAGCGCTTCGCGCGCTACTACGTCCTGTGCGTGCTGGGAGCGGGCGCGGCGCAGCTGCTGGTGGTATCGATGTCGACCGGCCCGTTCGCGCCCACGGTGGGCGCCTCGGGCGGCGTCTATGCGCTGCTGCTGGCCTTCGGCCTGCGCTACCCCAACCAGTACATCCTGCTGTTGATCCCGCCGATACCGATGAAGGCCAAGTACTTCGTGATCGTCATCGGCCTGGTGGAGCTGTGGTTGGGCATCGCCGGGACCCGCCAGGGCGTGGCGCACTTCGCGCACCTGGCGGGCATGCTGGTGGGGCTGGCGCTGATCCTGAGCCGGCACCGGCGCCCATGAGCCTTCCGGCCTATTGCTTGGGCGGTTCGACGTGGCCGCCGAAGCCGAAGCGCATCGCCGACAGCAGGCGGTTGGCGTAGGTGTTCTCCTTGCGCGAGGCGAAGCGCGAGAACAGCGCGTTGGCCAGCACCGGGGTGGAGACACCCTGTTCCACGGCGGCATCGACGGTCCAGCGACCCTCGCCGCTGTCGGAGACGGCGCCGGAGTAGTGGTCGAGGCGCGGGTCGCCGGCCAGCGCCTGGGCGGTGAGGTCGAGCAGCCAGGAGGAGACCACGCTGCCGCGACGCCAGACCTCGGCCACGTCCGCCAGGTTCAGGTCGAAGCGCTGGTCTTCCGGCAGGTCCGGCGAGGCCTTGCTCTGCATCAGCTCGAAGCCTTCGGCGTAGGCCTGCATCAGGCCGTACTCGATGCCGTTGTGGACCATCTTGACGTAGTGGCCGGCGCCCACCGGGCCGGCGTGAATGTAGCCGCGCTCGGCGCGCTCGTTCGGGGCGTTGCGGCCGCGGGTGCGCTCCAGGTCGCCGTAGCCGGGGGCCAGGCTGTCGAACAGCGGCTCCAGGCGGTCGAAGGTCGCGTCCTCGGCGCCGACCATCATGCAGTAGCCGCGCTCGAGGCCCCAGACGCCGCCGGAGGTGCCGACGTCGACGTAGTGCAGCCCTTTCGGCTCGAGCGCCTTGGCACGGCGGATGTCGTCCTTGTAGAAGGTGTTACCGCCGTCGATGATGGTGTCGCCCGGCGCCATCAGCTCGGCCAGCGCGTCGATGGTGGCCTCGGTCGGCTCGCCGGCGGGCAGCATCACCCAGACGGCGCGCGGCGCGTCGAGGCTCTCGACCAGCGCGGCGAGGCTCTCGGCGTGGCCGATGCCGTCGTCGACGAGGGCCTGGGCGGTGGCGGCGTCCTGGTCGTAGGCGACGACTTCATGGCCGTCGCGCACCAGGCGGCGTGCGATGTTGCCGCCCATTCGGCCGAGTCCGATGATACCGAGTTGCATGTTGCTTCCTTTGACGTGATACGGGATGGGGTGCGGGACGGCGGCAAAGCCTACCCATTGCGGCGTCGCGACGCAAAGCGGGCCATGTCGCCTGACATGGCCCGCCGAGCGTGACGCTCGCGTCTCGCTAGGAGCAGAGGACGATCAGTCCCAGCTCAGGGCGCCGCCCACCTGGTATTCGGTGACGCGGGTCTCGAAGAAGTTCTTTTCCTTGCGCAGGTCGATGATCTCGCTCATCCACGGGAAGGGGTTCTCGGCGCCCGGGAACTGCTCCTTGAGGCCGATCTGCGCCAGGCGGCGGTTGCAGATGAAGTGCAGGTACTCCTCCATGATCGCCGCGTTCATGCCCAGCACGCCGCGGGGCATGGTGTCGCGCGCGTAGGCGATCTCCAGCTCGGTGCCCTCGAGGATCATCTGGGTGACCTCGTCCTGGAACTCGGCGGTCCACAGGTGCGGGTTCTCGATCTTGATCTGGTTGATCATGTCGACGCCGAAGTTCAGGTGCATCGACTCGTCGCGCAGGATGTACTGGAACTGCTCGGCGACGCCGGTCATCTTGTTGCGCCGGCCCATGGACAGGATCTGGCTGAAGCCGCAGTAGAAGAAGATGCCCTCGGTCACGCAGTAGAAGGCGATCAGGTTGCGCAGCAGCTCCTGGTCGGTCTCCGGGGTGCCGGTGTGGAAGTCCGGGCGGGCCAGCGACTGGGTGTGCTTGAGGCTCCAGGCGGACTTGGCCGAGACGGAGGGCACCTCGCGGTACATGTTGAAGACCTCGCCTTCGTCCATGCCCAGCGACTCCACGCAGTACTGATAGGCGTGGGTGTGGATCGCTTCCTCGAACGCCTGGCGCAGCAGGTACTGGCGGCACTCGGGGTTGGTGATCAGGCGATAGACGGCCAGCACCAGGTTGTTGGCGACCAGCGAGTCGGCGGTGGAGAAGTAGCCCAGGCTGCGTTCGACGATGCGGCGCTCGTCCGCGGTGAGGCCGTCCGCGCTCTTCCACAGCGCGATGTCGGCGTTCATGTTCACTTCCTGGGGCATCCAGTGGTTGGCGCTGCCGTCCAGGTACTTCTGCCACGCCCACTCGTACTTGAAGGGCACCAGCTGGTTGAGGTCGGCGCGGGCGTTGATCATCCGCTTCTGCTCGACGTCGATGCGCTGGGCGCCCATCTCGAGTTCCTCGAGGCCGGCGGCCACGTCGAGCTCTTCGAGGGACTGCTTGGCGCGGGCCAGACGGTCCTGCTCGGCGATCTGGTAGGCGCAGGCGCTGTCGCGGACCTCTTCGGCGGGTGCCTCGGCCTTGGGTGCGGGCTGCGGCGCCGGAGCCGGCTGCGGGGCTTCGGCGGTGGCGGTGTCGTCTTCGTGGAACTCGTTCCAATCGATCATCTGTGTCTCTCCCGGTGGTCGGCCGGATGGTCCGCAGGCGTTCGCGTCGGGGGAGCGCTGCGGCGATGGTAGAAGGGGCGGAGCCGGAGGGAGATCCCTCCGGCTCGAGCGGTGGCGCGTGACGCCGTTACTGGCAGGCCTCGCAGCCCAGCTCGTCGATCTCGCCCGCGGAGGGCGCGCGGGAGCCGCCGCCGTTCTTGCCCTGCAGGAAGTCGTCGATGCCCTTGGGCTCCTGCTTGGCTTCCGGCGCGGCGGACGGCGTCGGGGCCGGGGCGGCGCCGGGCGAGGCGTTGCTCACCGCGTTGAGGTTGCCGCGGTCCACGGTGGACTTCTCCACCGAGGTGGCGCCCAGGGCGCGCAGGTAGTAGGTGGTCTTGAGGCCGCGGAACCACGCCATGCGGTAGGTCACGTCCAGCTTCTTGCCGGAGACGCCCTTGATGTAGAGGTTCAGCGACTGGGCCTGGTCGATCCACTTCTGGCGACGGGCGGCGGCCTCGACCAGCCACTTGGGCTCGACCTCGAAGGCGCTGGCGTACTTGGCCTTCAGGTCGTCCGGCACGCGGTCGATGGGCTGCACGGAGCCGTCGTAGTACTTGAGGTCGTTGATCATGACCTCGTCCCACAGGCCGCGCTCCTTCAGGTCGTTGACCATGTAGGAGTTGACCACGGTGAACTCGCCGGACAGGTTCGATTTCACGAACAGGTTCTGATAGGTCGGCTCGATCGACTGCGAGACGCCGCAGATGTTCGAGATGGTCGCGGTCGGGGCGATGGCCATGACGTTGGAGTTGCGCATGCCCTGGGCGGCGACCTTGTCGCGGATGCGATCCCAGTCCTGGGTCGTGGAGGTGTCGACCTCGATGTACTTCGCGCCGCGCTCTTCCTTCAGCTTCTCGACGGAGTCGATCGGCAGCACGCCCTGGCTCCACAGCGAGCCTTCGTAGCTCTGGTAGTGTCCGCGCTCGGCGGCCAGGTCGCTGGAGGCCTCGATGGCGTGATAGCTGACCAGTTCCATGGAACGGTCGGCGAAGGTCACGGCGTCCTCGGAGGCGTAGGCGATGTCCTGGGCGTAGAGGGCATCCTGGAAGCCCATGATGCCGAGGCCCACCGGGCGGTGCTTGAAGTTCGAGTTCTTCGCCTGCGGCACCGCGTAGTAGTTGATGTCGATGACGTTATCGAGCATCCGCACCGCGGTCTTGACGGTCTTCTTCAGCTTGTCGCCGTCGAACTCGCCGTCGACCACGTGCTGGGCCAGGTTGATGGAGCCCAGGTTGCACACCGCGATCTCGTCGACCGAGGTGTTCAGGGTGATCTCGGTGCACAGGTTGGAGCTGTGGACCACGCCGGCGTGCTGCTGCGGGCTGCGCAGGTTGCACGGGTCCTTGAAGGTGATCCACGGGTGGCCGGTCTCGAACAGCATCGAGAGCATCTTGCGCCACAGGTCCTTGGCCTTGACGCGCTTGAACAGCTTGAGCTGGCCGTTGCGGGTCATCTCCTCGTATTCGCTGTAGCGCTTCTCGAAGGCGGCGCCGTACAGGTCGTGGAGGTCCGGGCAGGTGGCCGGCGAGAACAGGGTCCACTCCTGGTCGTCGAAGACGCGCTTCATGAACAGGTCCGGCACCCAGTTGGCGGTGTTCATGTCGTGGGTACGACGACGGTCGTCACCGGTGTTCTTGCGCAGCTCGAGGAACTCCTCGATGTCGAGGTGCCAGCTCTCGAGGTAGGCGCAGACGGCGCCCTTGCGCTTGCCGCCCTGGTTCACGGCCACGGCGGTGTCGTTGACCACCTTGAGGAACGGCACCACGCCCTGGGACTTGCCGTTGGTGCCCTTGATGTAGGAGCCCAGCGCACGCACCGGGGTCCAGTCGTTGCCCAGGCCGCCGGCCCACTTGGAGAGCAGGGCGTTGTCGCGGATGGCGCTGTAGATGCTGTCCAGGTCGTCCGGCACGGTGGTCAGGTAGCAGCTGGAGAGCTGGCTGCGCACGGTGCCCGCGTTGAACAGGGTCGGGGTGGAGGCCATGTAGTCGAAGCTGGAGAGCAGCTCGTAGAACTCGATGGCCCGCGCCTCGCGGTCGTCCTCGTTGAGCGCCAGGCCCATGGCGACGCGCATGAACATCACCTGGGGCAGCTCGTAGCGCACCTCGTCGCGGTGGATGAAGTAGCGGTCGTAGAGGGTCTGCAGGCCCAGGTAGGTGAACTGGGCGTCGCGGGTGTGGTCCAGGGCATCGCCCAGGCGCTCGAGGTCGAACTCGGCGAGCTGCGGGTCGAGCTGCTCGAATTCGATGCCCTTCTCGATGTAGGCCTGGAAGGCCGGCTTGTAGAAGTCGGCCATCTCCTGGTAGGTCGCCTCGTCGGCGATGCCCAGGAACGACAGCGCCTCGCGGCGCAGGTTGTCCTGCAGCAGGCGGGCGGTGACGTAGGTGTAGTTGGGATCCTTCTCGACCAGGGTCCGCGCGGTCATCATCAGCGCCTGGGAGACGCCGTCGGCGCTCACGCCGTCGTAGAGGTTCTTCAGCGAGTCCTCGACGATCTTCTGCGGATCGACGTTGGTGAGATTCTCGCAGGCGTCGAAGACCAGGGTCTCGACCCGGCCCAGGTCCAGAGGGCGAGTGCTGCCGTCCGGCGCGGTGACGTTGAGCGTCGGGTGCGGCTTCTCGATGTCGGCGCCGGCCTCGGCGCGGGCGCGGGCGTGCTCCTCGCGGTACAGCACGTAGGCGCGGGCGACCTTCTGCTCACCGGCGCGCATCAGGGCCAGTTCGACCTGGTCCTGGATGTCCTCGATGTGCACGGTGCCGCCGTCGGGCATGCGGCGCTGGAAGGCCTGGGCGATGCCCTCGGAGGCCTGCTGCACGAAGTCGCGCACCCGCGAAGAGGTGGCGGCGTTGTCGCCCTCGACGGCGATGAAGGCCTTGCTCAGGGCCACGGCGATCTTGCCGGCATCGAAGGGCGCGACATCGCCGGTGCGCTTGATGACACGCAGGGTCTGCGGTGCGGTAACGGAGACGGACGAGTGGTCCGGGGCAGCGGTGGTATCCATGGCGCCGGGGGTCCCTACCTGGTCGGTTGAAGAAGGCCGCCGAGGGGCGACGGTTGACAGAATTCGGGGTGGTTGCTATGGCACAGGATGTGGTGTCCCTGCCGAAGGTGGGCACAAGATAGTGTGCTTTTTCTCGTCCATCAAGTGGATAACTTGTGGATGGGCTGTGACCATCCGGGGGGAGTTCTGGGCACTTCTCGCCAACCCGCACGGTTGGGCCGCTGGCGCCGATTCGAGGTGGGCGTCGACGAGCGAAGGAACGCGTTGTCGGGTATTCTTTAGCTATCGGTGGTCGGACGAGTGCCGACGACCCACACCATCCGCACGCCCATTGAGGAAGATGACGCACAAATGGACGACAGCCTGGACCCTTCCGAGCAGGATCACGTACTGATCATCGAGGATGATGAGCGCCTGGCCGAGCTGACCCGCGACTACCTCGAGGCCAACGGCTTTCGGGTGACTCTCGAGCCCGACGGCGCCCGGGGGGTCGACAGCATCCTCGCCCTGCAGCCCGACCTGGTGATTCTGGACCTGATGCTGCCCGGCGAGGACGGCCTGTCGATCTGCCGTCGGGTGCGCGCCGACTACCCCGGGCCGATCCTGATGCTCACCGCCCGCACCGACGACATGGACCAGGTGCTGGGGCTGGAGATGGGCGCCGACGACTACGTGGCCAAGCCGGTGCAGCCACGGGTGCTGCTGGCGCGCATGCGGGCGCTGATGCGTCGCCGCGAGACCGGCGCCGTCGGTGAGGAGCCGCGGCTGGCGTTCGGGCCGCTGGAGATCGACAGCTCGACCCGTGAGGCCTTCCTCTCCGGCGAGCGCGTCGACCTGACCAGCGCCGAGTTCGATCTGCTGTGGCTGCTGGCCAGCAACGCCGGCCGGGTGCTGACCCGGGAAGAGATCTTCTCCCAGCTGCGCGGCATCAAGTACGACGGTCAGGATCGCTCCATCGACGTACGGGTCTCGCGGATTCGCCCCAAGATCGGTGACGATCCCAACCAGCCGCAGCGGATCAAGACCGTGCGCAGCAAGGGCTACCTGTTCGTCAAGGAAGGCTGATGGCGTCCTTCCGCCTGCTGCCCAGGGCCCTGTCCGACAGCACCTTCCTGCGGGTCTACGTGCTGCTGGCGCTGGCCCTGGTGATGAGTTTCGCCCTGGCGCTGCTGGCCATCACCGTGGTCGACAAGGTGCGGCGTCAGCACTATCAGGAACAGCTCGCCGAGGCGCCGATGACGCTGTTCAGCGCCCGGCTCGAGGCGCTGCCCGCGGAGCGGCGTGACGCCTGGCTGCGCGAACAGAGCGCCCGGCTCGGCATTCGGCTGTCGCTGCACGAGATGACCGACTATCCGCTCGGCTACTTCGAGCGCGCGCGGCTCGAGGGCGGCCAGACCCTGGTGCGTCAGACCGAGACCATGGGCTGGCTGCTGCACCGCCGGCTGGACGACGAGCCGCGGCTGCTGCGCCTGGAGCTGGCCTCGCTGGGCGAGCATCAGCTGGTGGGCCTGGCGCGGCAGCTGGGTCAGTGGCTGGTCGAGGTGCCCCCGGAGCGCCGCGCGGCGCGGCTCGACCGGCTGCGTAGCGGGGTGATCCAGCTGAGCCTGACCGACACGCCGCCCGAGGGGCTCGACCCGACGCGTCTGGCTTCGCTGAGCGATGCCGAGGTGGTGGTGCGCCTGCTGCCCCAGCGCTGGGCGATGTCGCTCTATCTTCAGCTGCCAGTCGCGTCGGGCGGGACCCAGTGGGTCGAGGTCGGCCCGCTCAACGCCTTCGAGCCGCTGCCGGCGTCGCTGTTGCTGCTGTTGCTGCTGATGCTGCTGGGCATGCTGGCGGTGATCATCTACCTGATCGTGCGTGGCGTGGAGGCACGCATGGCACGCCTGGAACTGGCCGCCACCCGCATCGCCGCCGGCCGCCTGGACACCCGGGTCAAGGTCGAGGGCAACGATTTCCTGAGTCGGCTGGGCATGGCGCTGAACGGCATGGCGACCCAGGTGCAGTCGCTGCTGCGCGGCCAGCAGGACATGATCCGGGCGGTGTCCCACGAGCTGCGCACCCCGGTCGCGCGTATCCGCTTCGCCGTTCAGATGGTCGAGGACATGACCGACGAGCCGGGCGTGCGGCGCCATCTGCAGGGCATCGACGCCGACATCACCGAGCTCGACGACCTAGTCGACGAGATCCTGACCTACGCACGCCTGGGCAGCGAGACGGCCAACGGCGTGCCCATGGAGACCTCGCTGGTGGAGTGTCGCGCGATGGCCGAGCGCGTCATCGAGGCGCTGCACCCGCTGCACGCCCAGCTGAGCCTCAACCTGGTGCCCGGCGAGGAGGTGGAGGCCGCGGCCGAGTCGCGCTATCTGCAGCGGGCCCTGCAGAACCTGGTGGCCAATGCCTGCCGCCATGCCCGCGCCCGGGTGTTGATCCGCATCCACGGCGAGCCGCGGCTGGTGCGCATCGACATCGAGGATGACGGCCCCGGGGTGCCGGTGGCCAAGCGCAGCGAGATCTTCAAGCCCTTCGCGCGTCTCGACGACAGCCGGGCCCGCAACTCGGGCGGCTACGGCCTGGGGCTGTCGATCGTGCAGAAGGTGATGGCCTGGCACGGCGGCAGCGTGATGGTGGACGCCAGTCCCTCGCTCGGCGGGGCGCGCTTCACGCTGCTGCTGCCCCAGCGCGCCGCGGGTCATGACGCCTGAGCCGGGCGCTCAGGCCGGCTTGACGCCCTCCAGCACCGCAAACGAGGTCTCCCGGGCGGTGCGCAGGAAGTCTTCCATCCAGGGCGCATCGCGCGTCTCCTCGCGGATCGCCGCGAACAGCGTGCTCCACACCCCGTGCTCGCCCAGCGGCACCGCCTTCACGTAGTCCCGCTCCAGGTATTCGGTCAGCGCCCAGTTGGGCAGCGCGCAGACGCCGCGGCCGCTGGCCACCAGCTGCATCATCATGATCGTCAGCTCGGCGGTGCGTACCTCGCGGGGCCGGCAGTCCGCCGGGTCGAGGAACTGGGTGAAGACGTCCAGTCGTCCGTGCTCCACCGGGTAGGTGATCAGCGTCTCGTCGACCAGGTCCTGCGGCGCCACGAAGGGGCGGCCGGCCAGGCGGTGCTGGCGGGCCACGGCCAGCAGTCCCTCGTAGCGGAACAGCGGTTCGTAGTGGACGCCGGGCAGCGGCTGTGGATCGGCGGTGATCACCAGGTCGAGCTGCTCCCGGGCCAGGGCCGGCAGGGGGTCGAAGTGATGGCCGCCGGGAATGTCGATCTCCACCTCGGGCCAGTGATCGCGAAAGTGGTCCACGGTGGGCATCAGCCACTGGAAGCAGCTATGGCATTCGATGGCCATGTGCAGCCGGCCCTGTTCGTTGCCGGCCAGCCGGGCCAGGTCGCGCTCCGCCATGCGAACCTGGGGCAGCACCTGTTCGGCCAGCGCCAGCAGGCGTAGCCCGGCGCGGGTGAATTCCACCGGCCGGGTCTTGCGCAGGAACAGCGGGCTGCCCAGCCGCTCCTCCAGGTCCTTGATCTGGTGGGAGAGGGCGGACTGGGTCAGGTGCACCCGCTCGGCGGCTTCGACCAGGGAGCCGGCGTCGCGCAGGGCGATGAGCGTGCGGAGGTGGCGGAGTTCGAGCATGCTTTTGAGCTAACTTCATGATGATGAAGAGCAAGTTTAGTTTTATTCAGACGTATGGGCCAGCCGGATGCCGCGGCCCGCGTCGAGGTCGTGCCATGGCTTCGGAGCGCGGGGCATGGCGCCAAATGCGCTCGGCGGCTGGTATGCTGGCGACGATGGAGTCTCGTCGCACAAGGAGTCATTGCCATGTTCCGCCTCTCTTCCTGCCGGATCGCCCTGCCGCTGCTGATGTCGCTGGGCCTGTCCGGCTGCATCACCTACGTCAACTCGCCGACCCCCGAGACCGCTCCCGAGCCGCCCGAGACCAGTGACGCGGGCACGTCCGCCGAGGCCGACGCGCCCAAGGCGCCGCTGCTGCCGTCGACGCTGTTTCCCGGCGAGGCCGACGAGCTGGTCGGCTGGCGCTGCACCCCGGCCCAGGATCTGGTGACCGCCGAGGGCGACGACGAGCTGCGACTGTGGTCGGCCCTCGGCGCCACCCGGCTCACGCCGTCCGTGGTGGCCAGCGGCAGCCGCTATCAGAACGGCGGGCTGAGCGTATGGCTGAAGGGCGACGAGGCGCTGGTCGAGAGCCAGCGGGGCCGGCTGGACTGCCGGCGCGACATCGCCCTCGATGCCCTGACCCGCGAAGGCCATCCCGGCGTGATGTTCCATGGCCGCGGCAACGAGCCGGGCTGGCACGTGGCACTGGCCAACGACGTGCCCGAGCTCGACCTGACGCTCGACTACGGCGAGCGTGAGATGACGCTGCCCTATCGGGTGACCACCCTCGATAACGGCGCCGGCCGGGTGATCCTGGCCAGCGGCCAGGCGGCGCGGCCCTTCACGCTGCGCATCGAGGCCAAGGCCTGTTTCGACGACATGAGCGGCCAGCCCTGGCCGGCCCGGGTGACGCTGTCGCTCAACGGCGAGACCTATCGGGGCTGCGGGCAGGGGATCGCGCCCTGAGGGGCAGAATGTTCGAATCTATCGAATGATAGGCGCGGTTTTTTCCGCTTATCGTGGCCAAAAGCGAATATATAATGGCGATCATTCTTCCGCTCACGAAGCTTCAAGGAGATCGCCATGACCCGCGTCCTCGTTCTGACCTCTTCCATTCTCGGCGGCAACTCCCAGGCGTTGGCCGATCACTTCAGCGCCCTGGCCGGCGAGCGCGACGGCGTGGAGATCACTCGCCGCGATCTGGTGGCCGACGATCTGCCGCACCTGGGGCTGGCCGAGCTCGCCAGCTGGCAGGTGGCACCGGAAGAGCGCGATGCCGAGCAGCGCGAGCTGGCGGCCCGTTCCGACGCCCTGATCGAGGAACTGCTGGCCCATGACGTGGTGGTGCTCGGCGTGCCGATGTACAACCTCGGCGTGCCGTCGCAGATGAAGGCCTGGTTCGACCGCGTGCTGCGCGCCGGCGTGACCTTCCGCTACACCGAGAACGGCCCGGTGGGCCTGATCGAAGGCAAGCGGGCCATTCTGCTGGCGGCGCGCGGCGGCGAGTATGCCGGCTCCGAGCTCGATAGCCAGACCCCGCACCTCACCCACATGCTGGGCCTGATGGGCATCGGCGAGGTGGATACCGTGTTCGCCGAGGGGCTGAACATGGGCGAGGCCAAGCACGACGCGGCCATGAGCGAGGCTCGCCAGGCCATCGCCGGCCTGGTCGAGCGCCTCTGAGCCGGCGATGCCGACCTGAGCATCATCCATAACGCGAACAGGGCGACCCTTGGGTCGCCCTGTTCGCGTTATGGGGCAGCCGGTCAGCAGGTGGCGGACGTCGACAGCCGCCAGCGAGGCTCGACGAACTGACCGACGCAGAGCCGCGGTTCGGTGGAGAGGATTCGCGTGCCCAGCCGCCTCAGCGCCGCCTCGCTGTCACGGCGCCGGGGCTCGAGCTGGTAGGGCGCGGCGAGCGGCCGCCAGCCGTCGTCGGTGCGCTCGGCGAGGGCGAAGTGGAAGGCGTGGAAGCCCGGGAAGCCCAGTCGCAGGTCGGTGGCCACCAGGGTGGCCGGCTCCCGATTCTCGTCGACCTCGTAGCGCAGGAAGGGGCCGGCGAACCAGTCCAGGCGACGCCCGCTGGCATCGTCCCGGACCACGGCCTCCCACTCGCTGCCGCGGGAGAAATGCTCCATCCGGGGCCGCCGGTCGCCATCGAAGACGCCGACCAGCGTCTCGTGGTAGCGGTCCGCCTCGGCCACGCTGACGCGCCACAGCAGGATATTGAAGGGCGTGGGCTGGATGAGACGCGGCGCGTCCTCCAGGCCGTTCTCGGCGAGCACCGGCTCCACGCGCTGCTCGATCAGGGTCCGGGCGCCCAACGACAGCACCAGGTACAGGCAGGACAGTGCCAGCCCCCAGCGGGTGGCGCCGATTCGGCCGCTGAACAGGGCGATCAGTACCGTCGCCAGCAGCGGCAGCGAATAGAACGGGTCGATGATGAACACCAGCGGGTAGGCCGTCGGGCGAAGGTCCAGCGGCCACCAGATCTGGGTGCCGTAGGTGGTCAGCGCGTCCAGCAGCGGGTGGGTCAGCAGGCAGAGGCCGAAGAAGGCCAGCCAGCGGCCCGGGGAAATGTCCCGCGCCTTGGCGAAGCGGGCCGATAGCCCGGCGAGCAGGGCCGCGAGCCCGGCCAGCACGAACAGCGAATGGCTGAAGCCGCGGTGCTGGGTGACGTTGGCCACCGCGTCGCCGTAGTCGATGACCACGTCGAGGTCGGGCAGGGTCCCGAGGGCGGCGCCGATCAGCACCGCCTTGCGGCCCAGCCGTCGGCCCAGTACGGTGCCGCCGATCGCCGCGCCCAGCGCGGCCTGTGTCAGGGAATCCATGGGCGAGAGGGTCCTCGGGTCGTGGTGATATCAGGGAGCGGGGCGTGTCGTCTCGCTGGCCCGGGCCCAGGCGGGGCCGGCGGCGAGGACGCGGGCCTGGACCGGGCAGTCGTCGCGATGGGCGCCGGGCAGGTAGCCGCTGCTCATCAGGAACTCGCCGACGATCTCCGGGCCGGTGAAGCGGAAGGTCCGCTTGAAGAGCCCGACCCAGTCGGCGTGGGGGCGCGGATGATGGGCCTCCAGCCAGGCGTGGAAACTGCCGTGCTCGTCGCGCAGGTTCTGGATCACGCCGGCATTGTGGATGACGGCGTCGACCTTGAGGCGGTTGCGGATGATGCCGACGTCGGCCAGCAGTCGGGCACGCTCGACATCGCCGTAGGCGGCCACGCGGTCGACGGCGAAACCCTCGAAGGCGTCGTGGAAGGCGTTGCGCTTCTTGAGCACGGTCAGCCAGGACAGTCCCGCCTGGTTGATCTCCAGGGCCAGGCGCTCGAACAGCGTGTCGTCATCGGCAACGGGAAAGCCGTATTCATGGTCGTGATAGGGGCCGTGAAACGGATGGCCGGGGGCCAGGTCACAGTAGTGGCTCATGGAACCTGCTCGTCGAGGAAGGCGTCGGGGAGCATGATGCCTCAGCATGCCCCCGCCGACAGCACTTGTGAAATTCAATCGATCCGCGAAATAGGGAGAGAGACATGCAATATCTGCACACCATGGTCCGGGTCAGCGATCTGGACGCCTCGCTGCACTTCTACTGCGACCTGCTGGGGCTCAAGGAAGTGCGCCGCAAGGAGAACGAGAAGGGGCGCTTCACCCTGGTGTTCCTCGCCGCCCCGGCAGACGAGTCGCGCTCCACGGAGCTGCAGGCGCCGGAGCTCGAGCTGACCTGGAACTGGGACCCGGAGACCTACACCGGCGGCCGCAACTTCGGCCACCTGGCCTATCGCGTTGACGACATCTATGCGCTGTGCGAGCACCTCCAGGCCAACGGCGTGACCATCAACCGCCCGCCCCGCGACGGCCACATGGCCTTCGTGAAGAGTCCCGACGGCATCTCCGTGGAGCTGCTGCAGGCCGGTGAGGCACAGGCACCGAAGGAGCCGTGGGCATCCATGGAGAACACCGGCAGCTGGTAAGCGGCCGCCGGCCTGTCCTGCGGTAATGACAACGCCGCCGACGGAGGCCCGTCGGCGGCGTTGTCTGTGCGGGGCAGTGGCGCGGGCGCTCAGTCGGGCCGGAGCGCCATGCGTCCGCTGCCGAGGAAGACCAGCGCCAGGGCGCCGGCGAAGAACATGCCTTGCAGCTCGAGCTGCCAGCCGCCGCTGTCGTTGAGCATGAACAGCTCGCCGGTGTGGGCCAGCAGCACCGCGACCAGCATGTTGCCGGCCATCAGCAGGCCCGCCAGGCGGGTCTGCCAGCCGAGGATGGCCATCACCGGGGCGACGACCTCGCCGATCAGCACGCCGTAGGCGAGCACGGCGGGCAGCCCATAGCCCTCCAGCAGGCCACCGATCCAGTCGAACGAACCGGGGTTGAGCAGCTTCGAGATGCCGTGAAACAGGATCAGGCCGCCCACGGCGAGTCGCAGCAGCAGCTTGCCGAGGGGATCGTTGTGCAGGGCGTTGAGCATGGGACCTCTCCTTGTTCGATGGGATGCGCAAAGCATTGTCCGAGACGACGGCCTGGGGCAAGCTTGATCTCGATATCGATACGCTCCCGCCAACGTTCAAGGATGACGCCATGTCTGCCCCCCTTCGCCTTGCCCTGCCGCTGATGCTGGCCGCGCTGATGGTCGGCTGTGCCGCCGGCCCTGCGCCGGTCCCCCCGCCCGGCGACACCGTTTCCGGCCCGGTGGTCGGGCCTCGCTGGAACCTGCTGCTGGTGGGTACCAGCGAGCGACTGGAGATGCCGGCCACGCCCTGGTTCCAGGTCGCGGCGGACGGCAACGTCACCGGCAGCGACGGCTGCAACCGCTTCACCGGCAGTGTCGCGCTGGATGCGCAGAACCGCATCGAGTTCTCCTCGCTGACCTCGACCCGCCGCGCCTGCCCGAACATGGCCGGCGCCCGCCAGGTCACCGAGATGCTGGACGAGGCCTATCGCTACCTGATCGATCATGACCGGCTGGTGTTCTTCGGCCCCGACCAGCATGTGCTGGGCGGCTTCCGCCGCGTCGACTGAGACGGTCGATACCGCCAGGACGACCAGAGGAAAAGACGACAAGGGCCCGCCTGAATCAGGCGGGCCCTTGTCGTGGGGGCGCCGTCGCCGACCGGCTCAGTGCCGGAGCGGGAGGCGCGGCAGGGACTGTCGAATGGCGCGCGTCAGCCCCTCGGCCATCGGCGTGCACAGCACCCAGGGCAGCAGCAGCAGGGCGATGCTCAGTGCGCCGATGTAGACGTCGCTGAACCAGTGGGCGCCGACCAGGATGCGCGGCGCGCTGAGCAGCACCACGAAGGCCAGGCTCCAGCCGGCGATGCAGCGATCCGCGAAGCGCAGCATGAAGCCGGCGAAGACCATCAGCATCAGGCCATGGTCGCCCGGGAAGCTGTTGGCATCGGAATCCTTGGTCGGGATGCTGACGATGTCGGTCAGCCGCGCGGCGTGCTCGAAGAAGCGCGTCGGGCTGGGGTGGCCGTAGCTGATCGCCTCATTGGTGATCAGCGCCACGATGCCGGCGGTGATCAGCATGGTCACGCCGATGGCGGTCCAGTGTCGGACGCGATCCTCGCGCGTGTCGCGGCGCATGGCCAGGGTGAAGAGCAGGACCAGTATCCCGAAGGAGATCGCGTCGAAGGCGCGTGAGTTGAGCACCGCCAGCAGGTCGGCCCAGTGGGGGTTCTCCGGCGAGATCCAGGCGTTGAACAGCCAGAAGAGATGGTCGTCCAGGTCGATCCACAGGATGCCATGCGGCACGGCCCAGCTCAGCAGCAACAGCACGCCGGCGAGGTTGTAGGCCGAGATGCGCTTGAGCATGCCCCGCTGGTCGTACAGCCGCCGTGGCCAGGAACGGACCGGACCCAGGCGCCGACAGGCGCCGTCGAAGAACGTCGCCAGCCGCCTGATGAGCCTCGAGATCGAGGCGTTGCACAGCACCCAGGGCAGCACGACCAGGGCGATGGCGAGCGATCCGAGATAGACGTCGCTGACCCAGTGGGCGCCGCCCATGATGCGCGGCAGCGTGACCAGCACGCTGAGGGCCACCGCCAGGCTGGCGATCAGCCGGTCGGCGAAGCGCAGCATGAAGCTGGCGAACACCATGGCCATCAGCCCGTGATCGCTGGGGAAGCTGTTGGACGCCTCGTCCTTGGCCACCAGGGCGGTGTGTTCGCTCAGGAAGTTGACGTCCTGGTGCCACAGCGTGGGGCTCGGGCGTGCCGCCAGCAGGTTCTGGTGCAGCAGCTCGCCGAGCAGGGCGGCCACGGCCGACATCACCAGGCCGATCGCCAGCCACTTCTGCCAGCTGCCCCTGGGGTCTCGGTGCATGGCGAAGAACATCATGACCATGAGCACCGCGAACATCGCCAGGTCGAAGGCGCGGGTGTTGAGTGCCGCCAGGAATTCGGTCCAGTACGGGTAGGCGGGACCGATGAACTGGTTGAAGAAGTAGAAGACGTCGTCGTCGAGGCGGGTCCAGGCCAGCGCGGTGGGGAGCCACCAGCTCGCGATCAAGGCGAAGCCAAGAAGGTTGTAGAAGAGGATTCGGCGCAGCTGCATGACCAATACCCTGATAAGGATTAGCCGGTTATTTTAATCGATGCCGAGAATCAAAAACAGTGTTTGCTAACTGTCCCGATCGATCGCTGTTCGCCGTGGGCGGCTCGACCGGCGGGCGTGAAGCACTCGGCCCCGCCATAGGCGGGGCCGAGTGGGAGTGGTGCTTGGCGAAAGAAGGATCAGAGTGCGGCGAGCTTGTCGCACCGTTCTCCTCAGCGCTCGGAGTCAGAGCGCGGCGATCTTGTCGCGCTGCTCCACCAGCACCTTGCGGGCGGCTTCGCCAGGAGAACCGCGCGAGCTTGTCGCACCGTTCTCCTCAGCGCTCGGAGTCAGAGCGCCGCGATCTTGTCGCGCTGTTCCACCAGTACCTTGCGGGCGGCCTCGCCAGGAGAACCGCGCGAGCTTGTCGCGCCGTTCTCCTCAAGCGCTCGGAGTCAGAGCGCGGCGATCTTGTCGCGCTGTTCCACCAGTACCTTGCGGGCGGCTTCGCCAGGAGAATCGCGCGAGCTTGTCGCGCCGTTCGCCTCAAGCGCTCGGAGTCAGAGCGCGGCGATCTTGTCGCGCTGCTCCACCAGCACCTTGCGGGCGGCTTCGCCAGGAGAACCGCGCGAGCTTGTCGCGCCGTTCTCCTCAAGCGCTCGGAGTCAGAGCGCCGCGATCTTGTCGCGCTGTTCCACCAGTACCTTGCGGGCGGCCTCCAAGTCCGCCAGCTTGTCGCGCTCCTTCTGCACCACCGCCTCGGGGGCCTTGGCGACGAAGCTGTCGTTGCCGAGCTTCTTCTCGATGCCGCCGATCAGCTTGTCCTGCTTCTCGATCTCCTTGGCCAGACGCGCGAGCTCGGCGTCCTTGTCGATCAGCCCGGCCATGGGCACCAGCACTTCCATCTCGCCGACCAGCTGGGTGGCCGACAGCGGCGCCTGTTCGGGATCGTCGAGCCAGGTGACGCTCTCGAGCTTGGCCAGCTTGGAGAGGAACAGCCGGTTGGCCTCCAGGCGCTCGCTGTCGCCGGCGGTGCCCTTGGTCAGCAGCGCCTCCAGCGGCTTGCCCGGGGCGATGTTCATCTCGGCGCGGATGTTGCGGATGGCCACGATCACGCCCTTGAGCCACTCGATGTCGCGGGTGGCGTCCTCGTCGATCAGCGCCTCGTCGGCCTGCGGCCACGGCTGGGTCATCACGGACGGACCCTCGACGCCGGCCAGCGGGGCCACGCGCTGCCAGATCTCCTCGCTGATGTAGGGCATCATCGGGTGGGCCAGGCGCAGCACGGCCTCGAGCACGCGCACCAGGGTGCGACGGGTGCCGCGCTTGGCGGCATCAGAGGCGCCGTCGTCCCACAGCACCGGCTTGGAGAGCTCGAGGTACCAGTCGCAGTACTCGTTCCACACGAAATCGTAGAGCGCCTGGGAGGCGTGGTCGAAGCGGAACTCCTCCATCGCCCTGGTGACCTGAGCCTCGGTCTTCTGCAGCTGGGAGATGATCCAGCGATCGGCCAGCGACAGCTCGACCTCGCCGCCGGCGGCGCCGCAGTCCTCGCCTTCGGCGTTCATCAGCACGTAGCGCGAGGCGTTCCACAGCTTGTTGCAGAAGTTGCGGTAGCCGTCGAGGCGGCCCATGTCGAACTTGATGTCGCGGCCGGTGGTGGCCTGGGACAGGAAGGTGTAGCGCAGGGCGTCGGTGCCGTGGGGCTCGATGCCGTCCGGGAACTCGCCGCGGGTGGCCTTGGCGATCGCCTTGGCCTTCTGCGGCTGCATCATGTTGCCGGTGCGCTTCTCGACCAGGGCGTCCAGGTCGATGCCGTCGATCAGGTCGATCGGGTCGAGCACGTTGCCCTTGGACTTGGACATCTTCTGGCCCTGGCCGTCGCGCACCAGGCCGTGCACGTAGACCTGCTTGAAGGGCACCTCGCCGGTGAACTTCAGGGTCATCATGATCATCCGGGCGACCCAGAAGAAGATGATGTCGAAGCCGGTGACCAGCACGCTGGACGGATGGAAGGTCGCCAGCTCCGGCGTCTGCTCGGGCCAGCCCAGGGTGCCGAAGGTCCACAGCCCGGAGCTGAACCAGGTGTCGAGCACGTCGTCGTCCTGGGTCAGTTCGAGGTCGTCGGCCAGACCGTGCTTGGCGCGGGCCTCCTCGGCGCTGCGGGCCACATAGACGTTGCCCACGGCGTCGTACCAGGCCGGGATGCGGTGGCCCCACCACAGCTGGCGCGAGATGCACCAGTCCTGGAGGTCGCGCATCCAGGCGAAGTACATGTTCTCATAGTTCTTCGGCACGAACTCGATGTCGCCGTTCTCGACCGCGGCGATGGCCGGCTTGGCCAGCTCCTCGACGGCGACGAACCACTGATCGGTGAGCAGCGGCTCGATGACGTCGCCGGAGCGGTCGCCGTAGGGCAGCGTGTTGTTGACGGTCTCGACCTGCTCGAGCAGGCCGGCGGCGTCCATGTCGGCGACCAGGCGCTCGCGGGCCTCGAAGCGGCCGAGGCCGGCGTAGGCGGCGGGCAGCGAGGTGTCGATGTCGGCCAGCGGGCGGCCCTGGAGGTCGAACGCCTCGGCGGCCTCGAGGACGGCGGCGTCCTTGGAGAACACGTTGATCAGCGGCAGGTTCTGGCGCTTGCCGACCTCGTAGTCGTTGAAGTCGTGGGCCGGGGTGATCTTCACGCACCCGGAGCCCTTCTCCATGTCGGCGTGTTCGTCGGCCACGACGGGGATGCGGCGGCCGACCAGCGGCAGCTCGACGAACTTGCCGACCAGCGAGGCGTAGCGCGGGTCTTCCGGGTTGACCGCCACGGCGCTGTCGCCGAGCAGGGTCTCGGGACGGGTGGTGGCGACGACCAGGTGATCCTTGCCGTCGTCGGTGGTCACGCCGTCGGCCAGCGGGTAGCGGAAGTGCCAGAACTGGCCCTGCTGGTCCTTGTTCTCGACCTCGAGGTCGGAGATCGCGGTGTGCAGGGTCGGGTCCCAGTTGACCAGCCGCTTGCCGCGGTAGATCAGGTCCTCTTCATAGAGGCGCACGAAGACTTCCTGCACGGCCTTGTAGAAGCCGTCGTCCATGGTGAAGCGCTCGCGGGACCAGTCGACGCTGGCGCCCATGCGGCGCAGCTGGCGGGTGATGTGGCCACCGGACTCGTGCTTCCACTCCCAGATCTTGTCGGTGAAGGCCTCGCGTCCGAGGTCGTGGCGGCTCTTGCCTTCCTCGGCCGCGACCTTGCGCTCCACCAGCATCTGGGTGGCGATGCCGGCGTGGTCGGTACCCACCTGCCACAGGGTGTTGCGACCCTGCATGCGCCGCCAGCGCGTCAGGGTGTCCATGATGGTGTCCTGGAAGGCATGGCCCATGTGCAGGCTGCCGGTGACGTTGGGCGGCGGGATCATGATGGAGAACGGCTCGCCCTCGCCGGAGGGGGCGAAGCGGTTGTCGGCTTCCCAGCGCTCGTACCAGCGGGATTCGATCTGCTCGGGTTGGTAGGTCTTGTCCATGGGGTCTTCCGGGTCGAAGGAGGTGGCGACGACGCGGCACGGCGGGCCCTCGGGCCGGCGGTGCGGGACGCGAAAAATGGGGTCGATTATAGCCCGAGGGGCCGGGCGGCGTCATGGGCGGTCGACGGGCTTCACGGAGCCGTGAGGGGCGCCGGGGGCAGGTCGAAGAGGGGGTTTTTGGCCATGGATGGCCAAAGAAGCGCCCAGGGATGGGTTCATAGCGCCCCTCGGAGACCTGTCGACGGAATAGCCCCGAAAAATGCGGCTCAGGAAAAGGAGGAACTCAGGCCCCGGCGCGCAGATGGTGCGGCGTGACCGGGTAGCCGCGCTTCTTGTAGGTCTGCCAGCAGCGCCGCTTGGCGGTCAGCACCGCCTGGTGCTGGTTGATGATCTCGGCGACCCGCTCGAAGCGTGAGAACCACTCGGGAATCTCCGGGTGAAGGTTGAGCATCGCCTGCACGCCGGCGTCGCCGGGCGGCGGCTCCTGCCAGCCGAGGGTCACCGGCACGCTGTCGGCCTGCTCGCTGCCGAGCAGCGCATGGGGCAGGTAGGCATCGGGCCGGAAGGTCCAGAGGGTGTCGTCCAGCTCCCGGGCCATGGCCTCGTCCTCGGCGTGCAGGTGCAGCCGATAGCCCTTGCGGGCGATGGTCTCGGCGAGCCGGCAGGCGAACGCCAACCGCGCTTCCAGGGTGGTCTCGGGGAGGATGTAGAAATCGATGCGGGTCATGAGACTCCGTCTAAAACGGACTGCGCTCGGCCTTGCCCCCGGGAAAACCCGTCTCTCCGGGGGCAGGAAAAGCCGTTTACACCAGGCGGGTCAGCCAGCCGTACTTGTCCTCGCTGCGGCCGTACTGCAGGTCCAGCAGGCGGGTGCGCAGGCGCTTGGCGATCTCGTTGTCGCCCTCGGCGGCCAGGCGGATGGTGTCGTCCTCGGTCACCAGCTCGCCCACCGGGGTGATCACCGCGGCGGTGCCGCAGGCGAAGACCTCGACGATCTCGCCGCTGGCCGCGCCCTCGCGCCACTCGTCGATGCTGATCGGGCGCTCTTCCGGGGTCAGGCCCTCGTCGCGCGCCAGGGTCAGCACCGAGTCGCGGGTCACGCCCTCGAGGATGGTGTCGGTCAGGCGCGGGGTGACGATGCGGCCGTCGCGGTAGACGAAGAACAGGTTCATGCCGCCCAGTTCCTCGATCCACTTGTTCTCGGCGGCGTCGAGGAAGGCGACCTGGCTGCACTCGTGGTCGGCGGCTTCCTTCTGGGCGGCCAGCGAGGCGGCGTAGTTGCCGCCGCACTTGGCGAAGCCGGTGCCGCCGGGGGCGGCGCGCTTGTAGTGCGAGGACAGCCAGATCGACACCGGCTTGATGCCGCCCTTGAAGTAGGCCGCGGCCGGGGAGGCGATGACGTAGTAGTCGACCTCGTGGGACGGGCGCACGCCGAGGAAGGTCTCGCTGGCGATCATGAACGGACGCAGGTAGAGGCTCGACTCGTCGGCCTCGCTGGCCGGGGTCGGCACCCAGTCGTGGTCCTGGGCCAGCAGTGCCTTGAGCGAGTCGATGAAGTCCTCGTCGGAGAGCTCCGGCAGGGCCAGGCGACGCGCACTGCGACGGAAGCGCTCGGCGTTCTTCTCGGGGCGGAAGGTCCACACCGAGCCGTCGGCGTGGCGGTAGGCCTTCACGCCCTCGAAGATTTCCTGGCCGTAGTGCAGCACCGCGGCGGCCGGGTCCAGGGTCAGCGGACCGTAGGGGCGTACCTCATGGCCGTGCCAGCCGGCGTCGACGGTCCAGCGGACGTGGGCCATGTGATCGGTGAAGTAGCGCCCGAAGCCGGGGTCGCTCAGGATCTCCTCACGGATCGGGGTCGCCGTGGCATCGGCGGTGGGCAGCATGGAAAAACGTTCGGTGGACACGGCTTGGTCTCCGCTTCTATCGGGGCGCGGCCGGCGCCCCGGCAGGCTGAACAGGGTGACCGGGCGAGAGGCCGCCCGGTCAACGAATGTCGACATTCACATGAAAAAGTCGCCACGCCCAAAAGGCAAGCCCGGGCGTGGTGGCGGCGCTCAGGCCTCGCCGTCGGCCTCGACCTGGCCCTCGGCCTCGCGGTCCAGCAGGTACTGGGTCAGCAGGCTGACCGGGCGGCCGGTGGCGCCCTTCTGCGCGCCGGAGTTCCAGGCGGTGCCGGCGATGTCCAGGTGCGCCCAGGGGAACTTGTCGGCGAAGCGCGAGAGGAAGCAGCCGGCGGTAATGGTGCCTGCCGGGCGGCCGCCGATGTTGGCCAGGTCGGCGAAGTTGGAGTCCAGCTGCTCCTGGTACTCGTCCCACAGCGGCAGGTGCCAGGCGCGGTCCCAGGCGGTCTCGCCGGCATCGAGCAGGTCCAGCGCCAGGTCGTCGTCGTTGGCCATCAGGCCGGTGGCGTGGTGGCCCAGGGCGATGATGGCGGCGCCGGTGAGGGTGGCGATGTCGACCACGCTGGCCGGCTCGAAGCGCTCGGCGTAGGTCAGGGCGTCGCACAGCACCAGGCGACCCTCGGCGTCGGTGTTGAGCACTTCCACCGACAGGCCTCGGAGGGTCTTGATGATGTCGCCGGGCTTGGTGGCGCGGCCGCTGGGCATGTTCTCGGCGCTGGCGACGATCGCCACCAGATTGATCTTCGGCCGCACGGCGAGCACCGAGGTGACGGCGCCGAACACGCTGGCGGCGCCGCACATGTCGAACTTCATCTCGTCCATGCCCGCGCCGGGCTTCAGCGAGATGCCGCCGGAGTCGAAGGTGATGCCCTTGCCGACCAGCACGTGGGGGGCCTCGTCGGGGTCCTCGGCGCCCTGGTACTTCATCACGATCAGGCGCGAGGGCTCGTCGCTGCCGTGACCCACGGAGAGCAGCGAGTGGGCGCCCAGCGTCTCGAGGGCCTCCTCGTCGAGGATCTCGGCGCTCAGCGCGCCGTCGGAGCCGGCGGCCAGCTGCTCGGCGCGGTCGGCCAGATAGCGCGGCGTGCAGACGTTGCCGGGCAGGTTGCCCAGGGTGCGGGCGGCGTTGATGCCCTGGCCGATGCCGTCGCCGACCCGGGCGCCCTCGCGGGCCGCCTCGGCGTCGTCGCCTTCGCTGACCAGCAGGGTCACGCGCTCGAGTTTCGGCGCCGGGCCGGGCTCGGACTTGAATTCGGTGAAGCGATAGACCGCGCGGTGGGCGGCCTCGGCGACCGTGCGCGCCTTCCAGTCGCTGTCGCGGTCGGGGACCGGCACGTCGGTGAAGGCCACCGCGGCGTCGTCGGCGGGCAGCGTCGCCAGGGCGGTGAAGGCCGCGTCCACGGCCTTGCGGAAGGCGCCTTCCTGGCACTTGTCACGGGGCCCCAGGCCGACCAGCAGCAGGCGGTCGGCGTTCAGACCGGGGGCGAAGGGGACCATCTGCACGTTGCCCAGCCTGGCGTCGAAGTCTTCGCGCTCGATCAGCTGGCCGATCAGCCGCTCGCTGGCATCGTCGAGCTTGGCGGCGGCGGGCAACAGGTCGCCATCCTTGAACACCGGTACCACGAGGCAGGCCGTCTCGACCTTGGCGGGATTGGCCGTCTGAACTGGGAATTCCATGGTGTCTCCACAAGACAAGCGGTGGGGGATTCTGGATAATGCCGGCACATGGCCGAGTCGTCCCAGTGTACCCCAGGAGCCTGCCGGACTTCACACCGATCTGTGGCGCCCGACACTCCCCCGGGCCTGCGTCTCATTGCATGGAAGAGGGCCGGGCCGGACGGACCCGGACCGGGAGACAACCTTGATCATATTCCGCTATCTGACCCGCGAGATCCTGCAGACCATGGCCGCCGTGGCCGGGGTGCTGCTGCTGGTGATCATGGGCAGCCGCTTCATCCGCTACTTCGCCGACGCCGCGGACGGCGAGATTCCCCTGCATATCCTCGGCTCCCTGATGCTGTTTCACATGCCGGGGTTCCTCGAGCTGATCCTGCCGCTGGCCTTTTTCCTGGGCATCCTGCTCGCCTACGGACAGCTCTATCTGAACAGCGAGATCACCGTGCTGGTGGCCTGCGGGACCAGCCCCAACAAGCTGCTGCAGGTGAGCCTGCTGCCCGCCACCGTGGTGGCGGTGATGGTGGGCCTGTGCAGCCTGTGGCTGAGCCCCGCCGGGGCCCTGAAGAAGGAAGTGGTGATCGAGCAGCAGCGCAGCCAGCTGGACTTCTCGGTGCTGAACCCGGGACGCTTCCAGGACTTCGGCGATGGCCGCACTGCCTATACCGAGACGCTGACCGACGACCAGCAGGAGATGCGCGAGGTCTTCATCAGCGAGCGCCAGCGCCGCTCCGACGGCACGCCCGGCACCGTGGTGACCCGGGCATCTTCCGGCTATCAGACCGTCGACGAGGAGACCGGCAGCCGCTTCCTGGTGCTGACCGACGGCGAGCGCTACAGCGTCGAGCCGGGCCGGGCCCAGGCCGAGCGGCTCGAGTTCGGTACCTACGCGGTGCGGCTGTCGCAGGATGAGAAAAGCCTCGACCTCGACAATCCCGAGCTTGCCACCACGCCGGCGCTGTTCGCCGCCGAGTCGCCCCCCGCCGCGGCGCAGCTGCAGTGGCGCCTGGGACTGCCGCTGATGGTCTTCGTCCTGACCCTGATGGCGATGCCGCTGTCGCGGGTCAATCCTCGCCAGGGCCGCTTCGCCAAGCTGCTGCCGGCGATCTTCCTGTACGTGGCCTACCTCAGCCTGCTGCTGGCGTCGCTGGACGCCATCGGCCGCGGCAGCTGGCCGGCGGGCATCGGCATGTGGCCGATCCATGGTGGCTTCCTGGCCATCGGCCTGGCGATGACGCTGCAGGCACAACGCAAGGGGATGAGTGGATGATCGCCGACCGTCTCGACCGTTACATCGCCCGTCAGATCCTCGGCGCGATCCTGGTGGTGCAGGTGGTGCTGCTGGGGCTCGACCTGGTGATCACCTACATCAACGACCTGGGCGACGTGGAGGGCGACTACGGCGCCCTGCAGGTGCTCTTCTACCTGATGTTCCGGCTGCCCTGGCGCTTCTATCAGTACGCCCCGGTAGGGGTGCTGATCGGCGCCCTGATCGGGCTCGGCAGCATGGCCTCGAGCAACGAGCTGACCGTGATGCGCGCCGCCGGCCGCTCGCTGGTGCGCATCCTGTGGGGCGTGATGAAGCCGATCATCCTGGTGATCGCGGTGGTGCTGTTCGTCGCCGAGTTCGTCAGCCCCAGGACCGAGCAGTTCGCCAGCGCCTGGCGTCTCGAGCAGATGCAGGGCGAGGGCGCCGTGCTGACCGAGAGCGGTGGCTGGCAGCGCGAGGGCGATGACTTCTATCGCTTCGGGGCGATCCGCGCCGACGACGTGGTGCTGGACCTGACCCGCTATCGCTTCGAGGGCCAGGAACTGCGCGAGGCCCTCAGTGCCCGCCGCGCGGTATGGCAGGGCGGCGCCTGGGTGCTGGAGGATGTCACCGAGACCCGCTTCGTCGACGGCCGTACCGAGACCTCCCGCCAGTCGACGCGGGCCTGGGAGACCGAGCTGACGCCTCAGCGCCTCGACCGGCTGCTGCGCGAGGTGGACAGTCAGGCGCCCAGCGAGCTGTGGGCCTATGCGCGCTTCCTCGAGTCCCAGGGGCAGAGTGCCACCCAGCCGCTGATCTATTTCTGGCAGAAGATGCTGATGCCGCTGACCATGGCCTCGCTGGTGCTGGTGGCGGCGTCGTTCGTGTTCGGCCCGCTGCGCACCGTGGCCGCCGGCACCCGGGTGTTCTACGGCGTGGTCACCGGGCTGGTGTTCAAGTACCTGCAGGACCTGCTGGGTCCGGCTTCCACGCTGTTCGGCTTCTCGCCGGCCTGGGCCGTACTGGTGCCGACGCTGCTCTGTGCCGGCCTCGGCCTCTACCTGCTTCGCCGCACCGGCTGACCGGGAGCTCTCATGTCGCGCCGCTTCGACCGTCTCGACGACGTCTGGCCCGCCGGCCTCGGCCGGCGGCTGGGCGCCATGCTCTACGATGCCCTGCTGGTGCTGGCGCTGTGGATCGTCATCGGCGCCGCCCATGTGGCGGTCAGCCGCCTGCTGCTGGGCATTCCTCCCGAGCGGGTCGGCCTCGGCGCCGGCCAGGTGTGGTCGCTGCGTGTCCTGCTGGCGATCGCCGCCTGTCTCTTCTTTACCTACTTCTGGACCCGCGGCGGCATGACGCTGGGCATGCAGGCCTGGCGGCTGCGGGTGCAGACCCTCGACGGCCATGCCATCGATCGCCGTCAGAGCCTGGTGCGCTGCCTGGTCGGCGCGCTCGGCTGGCTGCCGCTGGGCCTCGGTCATCTTTGGGTGCTGTTCGACGGCGAACGGCGCAGCTGGGCGGATCTGGCGTCCGGCACTCGTCTGGTGGTGCTCCCGGGAAAGCGTCGCTGACGTCATCGGGGGCGACCCGGACGAGAATCATCGTCGTCTATGCTTGCGATAGTCCATGCGAATCATTTACATTCGATCTCATGGTCGAGATGAGGTGATGTCATGTACGTGTGTCTGTGCAAGGGTGTGAGCGACAAGGCGATCCGCCGCAGCGTGGAAGAGGGCGCGCGCAGCTGGCGCGAGGTCCAGCGCGAGACGGGTTGCGGCACCCAGTGCGGCAAGTGCGCCTGCATGGGCAAGGCCATCACCCGCGAGACGATCCAGGAAGAGATGGCCCTGGCCAGCGAAGGGCTCGCCTACGCCGTTTGATGGCAATCGCTATCGTTTCCTTTGGCGTTTTCAACGCTTTGATTTGTTTGAGTTTTTTAGGATATCGCCTAGACTGTCCGGCATGGATGGCGGTGCGATGACGCGCGTGCCAAGCTGAAGGACGACCCCGACGACAGCAATGAGGTGGTGTCATGAAAGGCGACAAGAAGGTCCTCGAATACCTCAATACCGCGCTCGGCAATGAGCTGGTGGCGATCAACCAGTACTACCTGCATGCCAAGATGTATCAGGATTGGGGACTGGCCGCACTCGGCAAGTTCGAGTACGAAGAGTCGATCGACGAGATGAAGCACGCCGACAAGCTGATCGAGCGGATCCTGTTCCTCGAGGGCGTGCCCAACCTGCAGGACTACGGCAAGCTGCTGATCGGCGAGGACACCAAGGAGATGCTCGAGTGCGACCTCAAGCTCGAGCACCAGGGCCGAGACGACTACATCGAGGCGATCGCCTACTGCGAGTCCGTGCAGGACTATGTCACCCGCGACCTGCTGCGCGACATCCTCGCCGACGAGGAAGAGCACATCGACAAGCTCGAGACCGAGCTCTCGCTGATCGACAAGGTCGGCATCGAGAACTACCTGCAGAAGCAGATGCACGAAGCGGAATAAGGCCTTGTCGAATGGACTCGTTCGGTGACAAGCCTGCGCGAGGCGCTATGAACCCATCCATGGGCGCTTCATCCGCCATCCCTGGCGGATAACCCTCGCTTCGTCTTGCCCCCGAACATCAGTCATCGATATCAAGAAGGCGCCCTACGGGGCGCCTTCTTTGCGTTCGGCGTTAGCCTGCTCGGGCTCAGGAAAAGGCCTTCTCCAGCGCGAAGCGGGGCGTCGCTTCCCCGTCCACCTCGACCGTTTCCATGAACATGCCGAGCGGGCGCACCCACAGGCCGTACTCGCCGTAGAGGGCGCGGTAGGTCACCAGCGCCTCCTCGGTCTCGCTGTGATGGGCCACGCCGATCACCTCGTAGCGCGGGCCCTTGTAGTGGCGGTAGATGCCGGGCACGGGATGCGAAACGTCCATGAGTCTCTCTCCAGGGAATTCAGCGGGGGACGGCGGCGGTGCGGGCCAGCCGCGTCAGGGTGCGCGAGGCGGCCACGAAGCCGAAGCTGCCGGTGACGAAGGTCGCCGCACCGAAGCCCGAGGCGCAGTCGAGGCGGGTGGCCTCGCCGGCGGCGGGCTTGGCGTGGCAGATCTCGCCGTCGGCGCCGGGGTAGACCAGCTGCTCGTCGGAGTAGACGCACTCCACCGAGAAGCGTCGCTTGGGGTTGCGCGAGAAACCGTGGTCGCGGCGCAGCCGCGAGCGCACCTTGGCCAGCAGCGGGTCGTGCTCGGTGCGGGTCAGGTCGGCCACCCGGATGCGCGTCGGGTCGGTCTGGCCGCCGGCCGCGCCGGTCACGGTGATCGGCAGCTTGCGGCGCTTGCACCAGGCGATCAGCGCCGCTTTGGCCACCACGCTGTCGATGGCGTCGATCACGTGGTCCAGGTCCTCGGGCAGCCGCTCGGCGAGGTTGGTCGGGGTCACGAAGGCGGTGTCCGCCACCACCTCGATGCCGGGCTGGATGGCCCGGCAGCGTTCGGCCAGCACCTCGACCTTGGGCCGGCCGACGGTGCCGTCCAGGGCGTGCAGCTGGCGGTTGACGTTGGACACGCAGACGTCGTCGAGGTCGATCAGCGTCAGCTTGCCGATGCCGGAGCGGGCCAGGGCCTCCACGGCCCAGCTGCCCACGCCGCCGACGCCGATCACCGCCACGTGGGCGTGGCGGAAGCGCTCCAGGGCGCGGGAGCCGTAGAGGCGGCGAATGCCGCCGAAGCGCAGCGCGTGGTCGTCGGTCTCGAGGGCGGCGGGGCTCGGAAAATCGTTCATGGCAGTTCACATGGCTCGGCGGAAGGGGCGCGGCGGTTGGTGGGCAGGTGGCCCGCCCAGCCGAAGCGCCGGAACAGCGCGGTCATGGGCGCATCCAGGGCGCAGCCCAGGTCCAGGCGTCGGCCCTCCACCGGGTGGTCGAAGCTCAGGCCCACGGCGGCCAGCAGCAGCCGCGGGCAGTCGAGTCGGTCGGCGAAGAAGCGGTTGTGCACGCCCTTGCCGTGTTTGGCGTCGCCGATGATCGGGTAGCCGCGCTGGGACAGATGGCGACGGATCTGGTGGCGCCGCCCGGTCAGCGGGCGCGCCTCCATCAGCGAGTAGCGGCTGGTGGGGTAGCGGTCGACCCGCACCGGTAGCTCCACGCTGTCCAGGCGCCGCACCTCGGTGACGGCCTCCATGGCCGGCATCTCGGCCTTGGGGCGGCGGCCGTCCTCCTCGCGCAGGGCATACGCCAGGCGCTCGGCGTCCGGCCCGGTGCCGCGCACCACGGCCAGGTAGCGCTTGGCCACGCGGTGCTGCTCGAAGGCTTCGCCCAGGCGGCGGGCGACCTCGGACGACAGCGCGAACACCATCAGTCCCGATGTGGGACGGTCCAGGCGGTGCACCGGATAGACCCGCTGGCCCAGCTGGTCGCGCAGGGTCTGCAGCAGGAAATGGCGCTCGCCCCGGGCCAGGGCGCTGCGATGCACCAGCAGCCCGGAGGGCTTGTGCACGGCGACCAGATGCTCGTCGTGATGGAGGATGGGCAGCGGTTCGTTCATCGGGCGACTCGGGGGATGCGGCGAGGGCGCCCATTGTCGCCGCGCGACGGGCGGATGTCATCCGTCGCCCTCTGCTCCGGCGAGGCGGAATATGGCAAGCTGGGGCGAGTTCCCCGATCCGCGAGACGACCATGAGCGACGACTCCCGCCCCCACCTGGTAGTACTGACCGGCGCCGGCATCAGTGCCGAGAGCGGCATCCAGACCTTCCGCGCCGCCGATGGCCTGTGGGCCGACGAGCCCGTCGAGGCGGTCGCCACGCCGGAGGGCTGGGCCCGCGACCCCGAGCGGGTGCTGCGCTTCTACGACGCGCGCCGCGACCAGGTGCGCGGGGCCAGGCCCAACGCTGCTCACCGGGCCCTGGCCGAACTCGAGGCGGACGGCTTCCGGGTCAGCGTGGTGACCCAGAACATCGACGACCTGCACGAGCGGGCCGGCTCGCGCAGCGTGCTGCACCTGCACGGCGAGATCCTGATGGCGCGCTCCAGCGTCGACGCGAAGCTGCGTTATCCGCTGTCCCGGGGCGGCATTCGCCTGGGCGATGTGTGCGACAAGGGCGCCCAGCTGCGTCCCGACGTGGTGTGGTTCGGCGAGGCCGTGCCGGCCTATCCCGAGGCCTGCGACATCGTTGCCGAGGCCGACCTGCTGCTGGTGGTGGGAACCTCGCTGGCGGTGATGCCGGCCGCCATGCTGCTCGACCAGGCACCGTTCGGCGCACCCTGCGCGCTGGTCGACCCCGAGGCCCATGCCCTGGCGCCGGCCGGGGTGGCGAAGATCGCCCGGCCCGCCGGCGAGGGCGTGCCGGCGCTGGTGCGCCACTGGCGCGAGACGAGAGCGCTTTCGATGCCGGAGGGGCGGCTCGACTGAGGCGTCGCGCGGCCGGAGGCAGCGGCGGGGGCGTGCTAGAATGCGGCTCCCTTATCGCCCTCTCACCTCCGGCTAGACGACTCATGCAGGACGACACCCCGACCCCCGACCACGGCGACGTGGACCCCGCCACCGGACACCCGCGGCCGCCGCGGCGCGAGTTCAAGGCCCGCGGCAGCTTCGTGCGCCGCTGCGAGACCTGCAACCTGCCGGCGCTGAACTGCCTGTGCCCCTACAAGGTGACGGCGGACAGCCGCACCCGGGTGTGGCTGATCACCCATCCGCTGGAGCACTACAAGCCCACCAATACCGGACGGCTGATCCGCGACGTCCTGCCCACCACCGAGGTCTTCACCTGGTATCGCACCGAGCCGGACGAACGGCTGCTGGCGATGCTCGAGGACGAGCGCTATGCGCCCTTCGTGATCTTCCCCGACGACCAGGCGGATTACGCCCACCGGGTGGTCGGCATGGAAACGGTGGCGGCGCGCCAGGACGATGGTCGGATTCCGGTGTTCGTCATCCTCGATGGCACCTGGCGCCAGGCGCGGCGTATCTTCCGCAAGAGCCCCTATCTGGCCGAGCTGCCGGTGCTGCCGCTGGCCACCGAGCGGCTGACCCGTTACCGACTGCGCAAGCCGGCCTCGGCCGCCCATCTGTGCACCGCCGAGGTGGCCGCGGAGCTGCTGCGCCAGGCCGGCGACACCGAGGCCGCGGAGCGGCTCGACGACTACTTCGACGTGTTCAATGACAGCTATGCCGCCAGCCGGCGCCACGGCAAGATCGAGACGCCGACGCCGGCCATGCAGCGGCTGCGGGCGGCCCGGGAAGGCGAGGCGTAGCGATCAGGCGGGAGCGGGAGGCTCTTCCAGGGCGCCGGGTTCCTTCTGCAGGCGCCGGTCGATCAGATCGAGGGCCTCGAGCAGCGCCTCGAGCTGGGCATCACTCAGGTCGCTGAGCAGGTCGCGCTCGACGCCGAGCAGTTCCTCCTGGAGGGCGTCCACGGCGTCGCGCCCCGCCGGGGTCAGGAAGACGCGCTTGGTGCGGCGATCCTGCTCGTCGTTGACGCGCTGGACCTGACCCTTGGCCTCCAGGCGGTCCAGATGGCGTACCAGGCTGGAGCCTTCCATGCCGACGCGCTTGGCCAGTGCCTTCTGGCTGAGGCCGTCGCCGCCGGCACCGAGATGGACCAGTGGCGCCCAGCTGGTATCGGTGTGGCCGACCAGCGCCATGTGATGATCGAGGGCACGCCGCCAGCGGCGCGAGACGGTGGAGAGCCGGATACCGAAGCGCTCTCGGGCGTTGGATGAAGTCATGGCATCAATGTTTTGTTGCTAATTATTGATCTCGAACGTATCACGGCGGCCCGGTGATCGGCCACGTTTTTCCGCCTCGAGGGGCATTGCCCGGCTTACGCCGACCGACGACCATAGGGGCGCGGGCGGCCGCGCCCGAGATCATTCATAAAAAGCCCCCACCTTCTTTCCATCGCAAGGACACGTCATGCATTTCTTCGAGCGCTTCAATCGTCTCTTTCCCGTCTGGGCGGTGCTGCTGGCCGTGGTGGCGGCCTTCCAGCCGCAGCTCTTCACCGGCCTGGCCGGCAGCATCAAGACGCTGCTGGTGGTCATCATGTTCGCCATGGGCCTGACGCTGTCCAAGGCCGACTTCGCCCGGGTGGTGAAGTCGCCGGCGCCGATCGCCGTGGGCGTGGCGCTGCAGTTCCTGATCATGCCGCTGGCGGCGCTGGCGATCTCGCGCCTGCTGGGGCTCTCCGACGCCCTGACCATCGGCATGGTGCTGGTCGGCGCCACCGCCGGCGGCACCTCCTCCAACGTCATGACCTGGCTGGCCGGCGGCCGGGTGGCGCTGTCGGTGTCGATGACCATGGTCTCGACCCTGCTCTCGGTGGTGGCCACGCCGCTGTTGACCCTGCTGCTGGTCGGCGAGAGCGTCGACGTGCCGGTGGCGGGCATGCTGACCAGCATCGCCCAGCTGGTGGTGGCACCGATCCTGATCGGGGTGATCGTCAATCACTGGCTGGGCGAGCGCATCGCCCGGGTCGAGCCGGCGCTGGCAAGCCTGGCGATGCTGGCCATCGTGGTGATCATCGCCATCGTGGTGGCGCTCAACGCCGGGCGGCTGGCGACTCTGGGGCCGGTCGTGGCGCTGGCGGTGATCGCCCATAACGCCATCGGCCTGGCCGGCGGCTACGGCCTGGCCCGGGCGCTGCGCTTCGACGAGCGCACCGCGCGCACCATCGCCTTCGAGGTGGGGCTGCAGAACTCCGGGCTTGCCGTGGCCCTGGCCAACCAGTTCTTCAGCGCCACCGCGGCGCTGCCGGGTGCGCTGTTCTCGGTGTGGCACAACGTTTCCGGCTCGCTGCTGGCCGGTGCCTGGAAGCGTCGCCCGGCCGAGGGCGAGGCGGCGCTTCAGTCGCGCTGAGCCGCGCCTCGCCGGCCGCACCTCGCCGGCTTCGGCGATCGGACAGGAAAAGGGCCCCGGACAGCGATGTCCGGGGCCCTTGTCGTTGCCGGCGTGGCAGCGGCGTCAGCCGCCGAACAGGGCGCCGGCGATGCGGAAGCCGGCGATCCAGGTCCCGGCGGCGGAACCCAGGGTCGCGGTCAGGAACACCAGCAGGGTGCGTGAGACCCGGTTGCGCCACCAGCCCTTCACCTCGGTGACGTCGTGGCGCAGGGTGGCGAAGTCGCGCACCTTGGGCTTGCGCATGGCCAGCTCGACCCCGGCGGCCACGAAGCCGGCACCGATGGTGGGATTGAGCGAGGTCAGCGGGGCGGCGAACACGGTGGCGATCACCGTCAGCGGGTGGGCCAGCGCCACCAGGGTGGCGGCGCCCGAGAGCACGCCGTTGATCAGGAACCACTCGGCCACCAGCTGCCAGCCGAGCTCGGTGTTGCGCGAGAAGCCGATGGCGAAGCCGGTCAGCACCAGGGCGGTGATCAGCCAGGGCAGCGCCTTCCACACCTTCGAGGGCGGCGGCGTGGCCTCGAGCGTCTCGCGCTCCGGCGTCGGCGCCTCGGGCAGCGGCTGCTCGAGGTGCTCGGCCATGCCCTTGAGGTGGCCGGCGCCGATCACCACCAGCACGTGGCGGTAGCGCCCCGGCGGGCACTGTTCGGCCAGGCGCAGCACCATGTAGCGGTCGCGCTCGCTGATCAGCGGTGTGTAGAGGGTCTCGGACTCGCTGGCGAACTCGCTGAAGGTGGACTCCAGCACGTCGCCTTCCTTGAGCCGTTCGATGTCGGCCGCGGAGACGTCCTGACGCGACAGCACGCCGCCGAGCAGCCCCGAGAACAGCGAGAAACGCTGCCACCAGGGCACGTTGTGATAGATGCGCTTCAGGGTCACGCCGACGTCGCGGTCGATCAGCAGCAGCGGGAGGTTACGGGCCTGGCTGGCCTCCAGGGCGGCGCGCATCTCGGCCCCGGGCTCGATGCCGGATTGCTCGGCGACGCGCTGCTGGAAGGCGCCCAGTGCCAGACTGGCGGCCACCATCCCGGCCTTGCCCTGGCGGAAGATCTGGAACAGGTCCTGCTCGCCCAGGGCATCGGGATTGGCCAGGTTCTGGTGACGCGAGTCGCACAGCTCGATGGCCACCGCGTCGAACTCGCCGGAGTCGATCAGCTCGCGCACCTCGGTGGCGCTCTCGGCGGAGACGTGGGCGGTGCCCAGCAGGGTGTAGCGGGTCTCGCCCACCTTGAGGGTGCGGCGCGGGCCGCCGCCGGCGGCCTGCTCGCGATCGACGGTCGCGGTGTCCTGGGAGTCGGTCATGGACGCTCGGGTCTGAAGGATGAAGGCTCGATTATCCACGAAGCCCGCCGGCGGGCCAAACCCGCCGCGGGCGCTTGCACCGGCTTTGCGAGTTGTCGCTGTACCGCGTCCGATGGAAGGTCGGGGGGAAGCGCTGATGGATGTCGAGCGCCGCCATGAATCCGGGCTTCCCTACTTGCGCCAGAACATCGGCGTGAACAGCACCAGCACCGTGAGGATCTCCAGCCGGCCCATCAGCATGCCGACGCACAATAGCCACTTGGCGGCGTCGGGCAGGGGGCCGAAGTTGCCCGCCGGGCCGATGATCTCGCCGAGGCCGGGGCCGACGTTGGCGACCGCGGTGACCGCGCCGGACAGGGCGGTGACCAGGTCCAGGCCCAGCAGCGACAGCCCCAGCGCCAGCCCGGCGATGGTCAGGAAGAAGAAGAACGAGAAGGCGATGACGCCGCGGGTCACGTCGTCGGTCAGCGGGTGGCCGTTGTAGCGGGCCGAGAAGACGCCGTTGGCGTGCACCAGAAAGCGAAGCTGGTTGCGCAGCAGGATGGAGGCGACCTGGAAGCGGAACACCTTCATGCCGCCGCTGGTGGAACCGCTGCAGCCGCCGATGAAGCTCAGGTAGAAGAAGGCCACCGCCGCCAGGCTGCCCCAGGCGGTGTAGTCGTCGCCGGCATAGCCGGTGGTGGTGACCACCGAGACGACGTTGAAGGTCACCTGGGTGAGGGCCTCGAAGGCGTCACGGCCCTGCCAGATGCGCCAGGCGGTGAGCAGCAGGATGACCAGCGCCAGCAGGCCCAGCAGGCCGCGTACCTGCTGGTCCTGCCACAGTGCCATGCGGGCGCCGCGCAGCACCCGGATGTAGATCACGAAGGGCAGGGCGCCGCCGAGCATGAACAGGCTGCCCATCCACATCAGGTGGGGCCGGTCGGCGTAGGCGCCGAAGGAGGCATCCGAGTTGGCGAAGCCCCCGGTGGCCACCGAGGTCATGGCGTGGACGATGGCGTCCAGTGGCAGCATGCCGCCGAGCCAGTAGCTTGCCACCGCGGCCAGGGTCATGCCGCAGTAGATCACCAGGGTGGCCTTGGCGATGCCACCGGTGCGGGGCATCACCTTGTCGGACCAGTCCGACGACTCGGTGTGGAACAGTCGCATGCCGCCGACCTTGAGGAACGGCAGGATGGCGATGCCCATCACGATGATGCCGACCCCGCCCAGCCACTGCATCAGGCCTCGCCACAGTTTGAGGCCGTCGGAGAGGTCGTCGATGTCGCTCAGCACGGTGGAGCCGGTGGTGGTGATCCCCGAGACCGACTCGAACACCGCGTTGGAGAACGACAGCTGGGTGGCGCCCAGCACCAGCGGCAGGCTGGCGAAGCCGCTGATCGACACCCAGCTCAGCGAGGTCAGCACGAACATCTGCCAGGGCTTGAAGCTGACCTCCACGCGCAGGGTCGAGAGCAGCACCGTGGCCGAGGCGCCGAGCATGATCAGGATCGACAGGCCGAACGCCGTGGCGTCCACGTCGCCCTCCAGCAGCAGCACCAGCCAGGGCACCAGCATGAAGGCCGCCAGCACCAGCCACAGCAGGGCCAGTACCTTGAACACCGGTGCCCAGTGGCGGGTGCGCTGGATGGCCGCCCGCTTCACCAGCAGGCTCACGGGCGCGTCTCCGCGGCGTGGACCCGCGGGTGGCGAACGGCGTCATCGAACGGTGGCAGGTGTGTCATGCGGATTCCCTCGCGTGAAGGCCGGCGGCGCTCGGCATCAGAAGAAGGTCAGGCCGACCTGGAACAGCCGCTCCACGTCGCGGATGCGGCGCTTGTCGATGACGAACAGAATGATGTGATCCCCGGACTGGATGACCACGTCGTCGTGGGCGATCAGCACGTCCTTGCCGCGCACCACGGCACCGATGGTGGTGCCCCGGGGGAGGTCGATCTCGCCAATGGCACGGCCGACCACCTTGGACGACTGCTGGTCGCCGTGGGCGATGGCCTCGATGGCCTCGGCGGCGCCGCGGCGCAGCGAGTGCACGTTGACGATGTCGCCGCGACGGACGTGGGTCAGCAGGCTGCCGATGGTGGCCTGCTGCGGCGAGATGGCGATGTCGATCTCGCCGCCCTGGACGAGGTCGACGTAGGCGGCGTTGTTGATCAGGGTGAGGACCTTCTTGGCGCCCATGCGCTTGGCCAGCATCGACGACATGATGTTGACCTCGTCGTCGTTGGTCAGCGCGCAGAAGATATCGCAGTCCTCGATGTTCTCTTCCTCCAGCAGGCGCTTGCTGGTGGCGCTGCCGTGGAGCACCACGGTGCGGTCGAGGCGCTCGGAGAGCTGGGTGCAGCGCTCGAGGCTGTGCTCGACGATCTTCACCTGGTGGCTGTGCTCGAGGTGCTCGGCGAGGCGCTCGCCGATGTTGCCGCCGCCGGCGATGATCACCCGGCGGAAGTCGCGCTCGAGGCGACGCAGCTCGCTCATCACCGCGCGGATGTCGCGGCGGTCGGCGATGAAGAACACCTCGTCGTCGGCCTCGATGACGGTGTCGCCGCGGGGGATGATCGGCCGGTTGCGGCGGTAGATGGCCGCCACCCGGGTGTCCACGCTGGGCATGTGGCGGCGCAGGAAACCGAGCTCCTGGCCGACCAGCGGGCCGCCGTAGAAGGCCTTCACCGCCACCAGCTGGACCTGGCCGCCGGCGAATTCCAGCACCTGCAGGGCGCCGGGGTGCTCGATCAACCGGCGGATGTGATCGGTGACCACCTGCTCGGGGCTGATCAGCACGTCGATGGGTACCGCCTCGTGGGCGAACAGGCCCTTGCGGGTCAGGTAGGCGGTGGCGCGGACGCGGGCGATCTTGGTCGGCGTGCGGAACAGCGTGTAGGCGACCTGACAGGCGATCATGTTCACCTCGTCGGAGTTGGTCACCGCGATCAGCATGTCGGCGTCTTCGCAGCCCGCCTGGCGCAGCACCATCGGATAGGAGCCGGCGCCGGTCACGGTGCGGATATCGAGCCGGGTATGAAGCTCGCGGAGCTTCTTGGCATCGGTGTCCACCACCGTGATCTCGTTCTCTTCGTGCGCCAGGTGTTCGGCCAGGGTTCCGCCGACCTGGCCGGCGCCGAGGATGATGATCTTCATCGCGTGTCACAGTCCGCAGCAAGACGGACGGCGCCGCGCGAGCGCCGTCTCTGGATGGGCGGCAAGCCTAAACCAGCCGTGGGTGGATGAACAGGGCGGAATCGCGCTCAGTCCAGGGTGAAGCCGACCTTGATCGTGACCTGCCAGTGTGCCACCCGGCCGTGCTCGATGTGGCCGCGGGTGTCGATGACCTCGAACCAGCGCATGCCGTGCAGGCTCTCCGAGGCCTTGGTCAGCGCGCCCTGCACGGCGTCCTCGATGCTCGTCTCGGAGCTGCCGGTCAGCTCGATGTGCTTGTAGGTATGGTTCATGGTGTCGTCCTCTGGCAGCGGGAAAGTGACGAGGAGGCCGGCGGGCGCCGGCCTCCTCCGGCCGCGTCAGGCGGTCCGCTTCCTCAGTCTGGCATAGAAGAAGCCGTCATGGCTGTCGGCGCTTGGCAGCAGCTGGCGGCCGGCGCCGGCGGGGCGGCCCCAGGCCACGCCCTCCGGCGTGGTCACCTCGGCCTCTGGCGTGCGGGCGAGGAAGGCGGCGACCTGGTCGGCGTTTTCCTCGGGCAGCACCGAGCAGGTGGCGTAGAGCAGGGTGCCGCCCGGCGCCAGCAGCGGCCACAGGTTGTCGAGCAGCCGGGCCTGGAGTTCGGCCAGCTTGGCGATGTCGGAGGGGCGGCGCAGGCGCTTGATGTCGGGATGGCGGCGGATCACGCCGCTGCCGGAGCAGGGCGCGTCGAGCAGGATGGCGTCGAAGGGCGTGCCGTCCCACCAGTCGCGCCGGGTGGCGTCGCCGTGGGCCAGGTCGGCCTCCAGGCCGAGCCGCGACAGGGTGTCTTCCACCCGCGCCAATCGGGTGTCGTCGCTGTCGATGGCCTGCAGGTCGACGTCGAACAGCTCGAGCAGGTGGGCGGTCTTGCCGCCGGGGGCGCAGCAGGCGTCCAGCACCCGGGCGCCGGGGCGTGGGGCGAGGGTCGGGCCGAGCAGCTCGGCGGCCAGCTGGGCCGCCTCGTCCTGCACGCTGACCAGGCCTTCCTGGAAGCCGGGCAGCCGGCCGACGTCGCAGGGCTCGTCGAGGGTCAGGCCCTCGGGCGAGTGCAGGCACAGGCGGGCGCCGATGTCCGGGGTATCGAGGCGCGCGAGGTAGCTCTCGCGGTCGCCGTGGCGGCGATTGACGCGCAGCGTCATCGGCCCCGGCAGGTTGTTGGCCTCGCAGATCGCCCGCCAGTCGTCCGGCCAGGCCTGGCGGAAGGCCTTCAGCCACCACTTCGGATGCAGCAGCGCCACCGCCGGGTCGCGGTCGACCTCGGCCTGGAGCGGGCCGGCCTCGCGCTGCAGGCGGCGCAGGCAGCCGTTGAGCACCCGGGTGGCCCAGGGCTTGTTGATCAGTCGCGCGGCGCCGGCGGTCTCGCCCACCGCGGCGTGAGGCGGGATGCGCATGTAGAGCAGCTGGTAGATGCCCACCAGCAGCAGCGCCTGAACGTCGGCGTCGCGGGGCTTGAACGGCTTGTCCAGCAGCTTGCCGGCGAGTGCCTCGAGACGGCACAGGGTGCGGCAGCTGCCGAAGCACAGCTCCTTGAACAGGCCACGGTCCCGGGAGACGACCTGATGGTCGTCGAGATTGCTGAGCGAGCCGCGGCCGGAGATCACCGGCACCAGGGCACGGGCGGCGGCGGCGCGCACCGCCTGGCCGGTGTCGGGCGAGCGGGAGGAATGGCGCGGCTGGTTCATGCGGTGGTCTCCTGGTTCGGCCGGCCCAGGCGACTGCCGGGCGCGAAGCGATCCGCGCGAGCCTTGAGCAGCTCGCGCACGTCGAGGGGCTTGCCGCCGGGCAGCTGGGCCCGGGTGACGCGAAGGACCTGATCGCCCCGCTCGCCGCAGGCGATGCGCAGGGCGTCGTCCGCGTGGGGCAGCAGGGTGCCGGGCGCGGCGCTGTCGCCGCCGGGTGTGGCTTGAGCGTCGGCCTCGGCCATCAGCAGGCGCAGGCGGTCGTCGCCCAGCGCGCACCAGGCCACCGGCCAGGGATTGAAGGCGCGGATGCGCGCGGCCAGGGCCTCGGCGTTCTCGCGGAAGTCCAGCTCGGCCTCGGCCTTGGACAGCTTGGCCGCGTAGGTGACGCCGTCCTCGGGCTGGGGCGTGGCCGCGAGGCCGTCGCCGGCCAGCGCGTCCAGCGTCTCGACCATGGCCCGGCCGCCCTGGGCGGCCAGGGCATCGTGCAGGGCGCCGCCGGTGGTGGCGGCGGTGATCGGGGTGCGGGCGATGCGCAGCATGGCGCCGGTGTCGAGCCCTTCGTCCATCTGCATGATGGTCACGCCGCTCTCGGCGTCGCCGGCCTCGATGGCGCGCTGGATGGGCGCGGCGCCGCGCCAGCGCGGCAGCAGCGAGGCGTGGACGTTGATGCAGCCGAGGCGCGGCGTGTCGAGCACCGCCTTGGGCAGGATCAGGCCGTAGGCCACCACCACCATGATGTCGGCTTCGAGGGCGGCCAGTTCCGCCAGGGCCTCGGGCGTCTTCAGCGACGCCGGCTGGTAGACCGGCAGTTCATGCTCCTGGGCCAGCGCCTTGACCGGGCTCGGGGTGAGCTTGCGGCCGCGGCCGGCGGGGCGGTCGGGCTGGGTGTAGACGGCGACGACGCGATGGGAGCTCGCCAGCAACGCTGCCAGGCTCTCGGCGGCGAAGTCGGGCGTGCCGGCGAAGATGACGCGCAGGGGTCGGGACATGGGTTCGGGGCCTTGCCGGAATGAATGCTGCCCATGATAACGGAGCCGGGCCCAAACGACGAAGGCCGGCGCCCATCGGGGCACCGGCCTTCGTGTCGCGAAGGGCGTCGAGGCGGCTCAGGCCGGCTGGGTCAGCCGGTGGCGCTTCTGCATCTTCTTCATCACCCGGTCGCGCTTCAGCGGCGAGAGGTAGTCGACGAACAGCACGCCCTCGAGGTGATCGTGCTCGTGCTGGATGCAGTGGGCCAGCAGGCCGTCGGCTTCCAGCTCGTAGGGCTGGCCGTCGCGATCCAGCGCCTCGAGCCGGACCTTCAGCGCCCGCGGCACCTCGGCGTAGTACTCGGGGACCGACAGGCAACCCTCCTGCATCGGCTCGCGCTCCTCGCCGATCGGGGTGTACTCGGGGTTGATCAGCACCAGCGGCGTGCTCTGGTCCTCACTGACGTCGATCACGATGACCCGGCGATGCACGTCCACCTGGGTGGCCGCCAGGCCGATGCCGGGCGCGGCGTACATGGTCTCGAGCATGTCGTCGACCAGCTGGCGCACCTCGTCGTCGACCGTCTCGACCGGGGCCGCCTTGGTGCGGAGCCGCTCGTCGGGGAATTCGAGAATGGGGAGTTTGGCCATGGCGTTGGTGTCACCGTTGTGCTGTCATTCGGGAAATACGACTATTCTAGAAGCCTGCGGCGAGCCGGGAAACCGCGCCTCGCGCATCGTATCGATAGCATCAGACTATACCACGATGGCGAGGTTCCCGGTGCCGCCGCGATCATCGGCCGGGGAGCAAGGGAATGAAGCAGATCGGACGCAGCGGGCTCGTGAGGCGCTGGCTGGGGGCGCTGGCGCTGGGGGCGATGACGGCCGGTGTCGTCCAGGCGCAGGGGCTGTCCTGGAATGACGGGCTGCGGGGCGACGCGCCGGATCGCTATACCGTGGTGCGGGGCGATACCCTGTGGGACATCTCCGGGCGCTTCCTGCAGCACCCCTGGCAGTGGCCCGAGGTGTGGCAGGTCAATCCCCAGATCGAGAACCCGCACCTGATCTACCCCGGCGACATCGTCACCCTCTATGACTGCGGCGGCCGGGCCTGCCTGGGGCTGGAGCGCGGCCGGGGCGTGGTGCGCCTGTCGCCCGAGGTGCGCACCGTGCCGCGGCGCGAGGCCATCGACCCGATTCCGCTGGAATCCGTGCGCCTGTTCACCCGTGATCACCGGGTCCTCACCGACCCCGAGACGCTCGCCGAGCTGGCCTACGTGGTGGGCGGCGACGATCGGCGGCTGATCAGCGGTGCCGGCGATCGCTTCTATGCCCGCGGCGAGGTGCCGGCCGGCGGTCGCGTCGGCATCTATCGCCCCGGCAAGCGCTATCTCGACGAGGCCACCGGCGAGGTACTGGGCCTCGAGCTCGAGAGTGTGGGCGAGGCCCGCCAGCTGCGCCAGGAGGACGACATCGCGGTGCTCGAGGCCACCAGGACCCGCCAGGAGATCCGCAACGACGACATCATCCTGCCGCTGGAAGACCGTGGTCTGGTCACCGAGTTCCAGCCGCGGGCGCCGGAGCGCCGGGTCGACGGCCGCATCCTGTCGGTGCCCGGCGGCGTGCGCTTCATCGGGCGGCTGCAGATGGTCGCTCTGGACCGCGGCACCCGCGACGGCCTGGCGCCCGGCCATGTGCTGACGGTGGAGCAGCGCGGTGAGCTCGTCAACGACCCGCGCACCGGCGAGATGCTGCGCCTGCCCGGCGAGGACGCCGGCCTGGTGATGGTCGTGCGACCCTACGAGAAGATGAGCTACGGCCTGGTGATGCAGGCCTCGCGTACCCTGGCGGTGGGCGATCGCCTGCATACCCCGGGCGCAGGCCTGGACACCGCGCAGCGCTAGGCCGCGATCATGCCGACGGCCAGGGAGTGGCTGCTGCTGTCGCGCCTGCCCGGGCTCGGACCCGCGGGGCTGGCCGAACTCGCCGCCCGGGCCCCGGCCTGGCCCGAAGGCTGGCTGGCGGTGATGCCGCGCGAGGCGGCGACCGCCCTGCGGCTGTGGCTCGACCATCCCGCCAGGAGCCCGCTGACGGTCTCGCTAGACGCCGACGAGGCCTGGCTCGCCGAGGCGTCCGATCGCGTGCTGCTTCATCCCGATCATCCCGCCTGGCCGGCGCCGCTGGCCCAGATCGCCGATCCGCCGCCGGTGCTGTGGGCCTGGGGCGATCTCGGCGCGCTGGCGCCGCCGCGGCTGGCCATGGTCGGCACTCGCAAGCCGACTCGTGAGGGACTCGCCAACGCCGGCGGCTTCGCCCGGGCGTTGGCCGAGCGCGGCTGGGGCGTGGTCAGCGGCATGGCGCTGGGCATCGACGCCGCCGCCCAGCAGGCGGCGCTGGAGGCGGGCGGCCGTAGCGTGGCGGTGCTGGGCGGTGGGGCGGACGTCATCTACCCGGCCCGCCATCGCGCCCTGCACGAGCGGCTGCGCGAGCCGGGCGGCCTGCTGCTGTCCGAACATCCGCCCGGCACCAAGCCTCATCCCGCCTTCTTCCCGCGCCGCAATCGCATCGTCACCGGGCTGGCTCGCGGCGTACTGGTGGTGGAGGCCGCCGAGCGTAGCGGCTCGCTGGTCAGCGCCCGGCTGGCCGGCGAGCAGGGCCGCGAGCTGTTCGCCGTGCCGGGCTCGATCCACAATCCCCAGGCGCGCGGCTGCCTGGGGCTGCTGCGCGACGGCGCGGTGCTGGTGCGCGACGTCGACGACATCCTCGCCGAGCTGCCCGCCTGGGCCGCGCCGGTGGAGGCAACGCCCGCGCGTCCCGAGGCGGACGCTGCGCCGGCGGCCTCCACGGCCAACGACGACCCGCTGCTGGCCTGGCTCAGCGACACCCCGACCCCGGTCGATGCCCTGGTGAACCTCACCGGGCTGTCGGTGGCCGACTGCCAGCGCCGGTTGCTGGCCCTCGAGCTGGAGGGACGCGCCGGCCCCGCCGCCGGCGGCTGGGTGCGCCTGCCGGCCCCCGGGGGAGCGTGGTAGAATCCCGGCCCATGTCGGACATCGCCGGAATCCCAACATGACCCAGGATCCTTCCCTCGCCGACGCCGTGGCCGCCCTGCGCGCCGGCGGCGTGATCGCCTATCCCACCGAGGCCGTCTGGGGCCTCGGCTGCGACCCTGACGACGCCACCGCCCTGACCCGGCTGCTCGCGCTCAAGCGCCGCGACCCGGCCAAGGGCGTGATCCTGGTGGCCGCCGACCTCGAGCAGCTGGCGCCCTGGCTGGAAGGGCTCGACGACGCCCGCCGGCAGGCCCTGGCCGAGCCCCGCGACACGCCGACCACCTGGCTGGTGCCGGACAACGGCCGGTCGCTGCCGCTGGTGCGTGGCGAGCACGATCGGGTGGCGCTGCGGGTCAGCGACCACCCGCTGGTCGCCGCCCTGTGCCGCGCCTTCGGCGGCCCCATCGTCTCGACCTCGGCCAACCGCGCCGGCGAGCCCTCGGCGATGAGCGCCGACGAGATCCGTGCGATCTTCGGTGACGGGCAAGATGACGAGCTCGACGCCGTGCTCGACGGCCCCCTGGGCGGCTACGACCGCCCCAGCACCATTCGCGACCTGGTCACCGGCCGCGTGCTGCGCGACTGACTCCCCGCTTCACTGCCGATCAAGGAGGCCCCGTGGCCTACGCCCATCTCGACCCCGTGAAGACCTATCTGCTCGACCTTCAGGACCGGCTGTGCGAGGCGCTGGCCGCCGAGGACGGCCGGGCGACCTTCCGCGAGGACGCCTGGGAGCGCGCCGAGGGCGGAGGCGGCCGCTCGCGGGTGATCGAAGACGGCGCCGTGTTCGAGAAGGGCGGCGTCAACTTTTCCCACGTGCATGGCGCGACCCTGCCGCCCTCGGCCACCGCCGCCCGGCCCGAGCTCGCCGGCCGCGGCTTTCACGCGGTGGGCGTGTCCTGGGTGCTGCATCCGACCAATCCCCACGTGCCCACCAGCCACGGCAACGTGCGCTTCCTGGTCGCCGAGAAGGAAGGCGAAGAGCCGGTGTGGTGGTTCGGCGGCGGCTACGACCTGACGCCCTTCTACCCGGTGCTCGAGGACGTGCGCCACTGGCACCGGGTGGCCCGGGACGCCTGCGCGCCCTTCGGCGACGACGTCTACCCGCGCTACAAGGCCTGGTGCGACGACTACTTCTATCTCAAGCACCGCGACGAGACCCGCGGCGTCGGCGGGCTGTTCTTCGACGACCTCAACGAGGGCGGCTTCGATGACTGCTTCGCCTTCCAGCGCGCGGTCGGCGACAGCTTCCTCGAGGCCTACCTGCCGATCGTCCGCCGCCGCCGCGAGACCGCCTATGGCGAGCGCGAGCGCGATTTCCAGCTCTACCGCCGCGGCCGCTACGTGGAGTTCAACCTGGTCTGGGACCGCGGCACCCTGTTCGGCCTGCAGAGCGGCGGGCGCACCGAATCGATCCTGATGTCGATGCCGCCGCTGGCGCGCTGGGAATATGCCTGGACGCCGGAACCCGGCAGCCCCGAGGCCGACCTCTACGAGAACTACCTGGCGCCCCGGGACTGGCTGGGCGAGCAGGCCAAGGAACACCAGGCCCAGGAGAGCCCATCCAAGGAGAACCCGGCATGACGGACCGCTACTGCGTCTTCGGCCACCCGATCGGCCACTCGAAGTCTCCGGCCATCCACGCCGCCTTCGCCGAGCAGACCGGCGAGACGCTCGAATACACCGCCATCGAGGCGCCGCTGGACGACTTCGCCGGCGCCTGGGGGCGTTTCGTCGAGGCGGGCGGGCGCGGTGCCAACGTCACCGTGCCGTTCAAGGAAACGGCCTACCGGCTGTGTGATGCGCTCACTCCCCGGGCCGAGCGCGCCGGGGCGGTGAACACCCTGATCCTCGAGGCCGACGGCCGCACCCGGGGCGACACCACCGACGGCGCCGGTCTGGTCGGCGATCTCAAGCGCCGCGGCGTGACGCTTTCCGGGGCGCGGATTCTGGTGCTCGGCGCCGGCGGCGCGGTGCGCGGCGTGCTGGAACCGCTGCTGGCGGAAGCCCCGGCGCGCCTGCATATCGCCAACCGCACCGGCGAGAAGGCCGACGGCCTGGCCGCGGACTTCGCGGACCTGGGCCGGGTGAGCGGCGGCGGCTTCGAATCGGTGGAAGGCCCCTTCGACGTGGTGATCAACGGCACCAGCGCCAGCCTCGGCGGCGACCTGCCGCCGCTACCGAACGATCTGTTCGCCCCCGGCGCCACCGCCTACGACATGATGTACGGCGCCGAGCCCACGGTCTTCCTGCGCTGGGCCGCCGAGCGCGACGCGGCCACCATCGATGGCCTGGGCATGCTGGTGGGCCAGGCGGCCGAGTCCTTCTGTCTATGGCGCGGCGTACGCCCGGACGTGGATCCGGTGCTGGAGGCGCTGCGCCGGGCGCTGTAACGCCACCAGGCCGCGAAAAAGAACGCCCCGAGCCATCGTCCGGCTCGGGGCGTTTTGATATGTGGCTCGATAAGGGGGCTGGCTCAGGGCTCTCTATCCGCTCAAGGCTCTCTACCCGCTCAGGGCTCTCTACCCGCTCAGGGCTGTCCGCAGTTCGGCGCCCGCCCGGCCTGCCGATAGCGCTGCAGCGCCTCGTTCATGTCGGACTCGAGGCCCGAGATGCGGCTGCCGTGGCTGGGGTGGGTGGACATCCACTCCGGGGGCTGGCCGCCGCCGGCGTTGGCCATGTTCTGCCACAGCGCGACGCTGGCCCGCGGGTCGAAGCCGGCATCGGCCATCAGTCGCAGGCCGATGGTGTCGGCCTCGCTTTCGTGGCGGCGCGAGAAGGGCAGCAGGATGCCGTACTGGGCACCCATGCCCAGTGCCGCCATCACCTGTTGACCGCCGGCGCCTTCCAGGCCGGCGGCCGAGGACAGCACCGAGAGGCCGAGGTTGGTGGCGCTCTGGGTCGAGGCGCGCTCGTTGGCGTGCTGGGCCAGCACGTGGCCGATCTCGTGGCCGATGACCGCCGCCAGCTGGTCCTGGTTCTCGGTGATCTCGAGCAACCCGGTGTTCACCCCCACGTAGCCGCCGGGCAGCGCGAAGGCGTTGGCCGAGTCGTCCTCGAAGACCCGCACCTGCCAGTTCTCCTGCTGCAGCCTCGGCGGCAGGGCGGCGACGATCTCGCGGGTCACGCACTGGGCGAGCCGATCCGGCGCGCCGCCGACGATGGGGCGTTCCTGCTGATACTGGGAGAACGCCTGGGCCCCCATCTGGTCGAGCTGGTCGTCGGACATCAGGGTCAGCTGCGAGCGTCCGGTGGGCGAGGTGGTGCAGGCGGCCAGGGCGACGCTGAGCGCGCCCACGGCGAGACAGTGAATCCAGCGCATCGGAGTCCTCCTGAGGCCGGCCGTGGCAGCGCCACTGGACGGCGAATAAGCGTTCGCCACAAGATACCCCCCACACCTGCAAGATCAACCACGAAACCTGCAAGCATGGAGGAAGTTCATGGACGAGGAATTGTCGCAGCGTCTGCTGTCGCTGCTGGCCCGGGTCGAGCCCTGGCTGCCGCCGGCCGCCGAGGCGGTCGACTGGACGCGTGACGTGGCCGCGCTGTGGGAGCGCCATGCCCTGGGCGGGCGGCTGGTGCCGGTGCCGCCGCGCGACGCCCTGGCCCTCGACGATCTGCTCGGCATCGAGCGCCAGAAGCGCCAGCTGGTCGACAATACCCGCGCCTTCCTGCGCGGTCACCCCGCCAACCACGCGCTGCTGTGGGGCGCCCGGGGCAGCGGCAAGTCGTCGCTGGTACGGGCGCTGCTCAATGGCCTGGGTGACGAGGGGCTGCGCCTGGTCCAGGTGGATCGTCACGATCTTGGCGCGCTGCCGTCGCTGGTGGCCCAGCTGCGTCACCTGCCGCACCGCTTCGTGGTCTACTGCGACGATCTCTCCTTCGAGCAGAACGACGATGCCTACAAGGCGCTGAAGAGCGTGCTCGACGGCACCCTGACCGGCCCGCCCGAGAACGTGCTGCTCTACGCCACCTCCAACCGCCGCCACCTGCTGCCGGAGTCGATGGCCGACAACGACGCCACCCGCCTGGTCGGCGAGGAGCTCCACCACGGCGATGCGGTCGAGGAGAAGATCTCGCTGTCCGACCGCTTCGGGCTGTGGCTGGCCTTCCACCCGTTCTCCCAGAGCGCCTACCTCGAGGCCTGCGAGCACTGGACGCGGCGCCTCGGCGACGCGGACGACTGGGGCGACGAGGCGCGGGCCGAGGCGGTGCGCTACGCCACCCTGCGCGGCGGACGCAGCGGCCGGGTGGCCTGGCAGTTCGCCTGCCAGTGGATCGGTCGCCAGCGTCTCCACGACCAGGGTTCCGATCACCAAGGCTGATCGCCGATCGGGCTCAGCGTGCCGTCCTCGCCCACGGCCAGGCGAATGGTCGGCGTCAGCAGCCCCGACGGCAGCGTCATGCCCAGGCCGCTGAGATCGCCCGGCGTGATCGCCAGCTCGCTGCCCTGGGGCAGGTCGCCGGTGCGGGCCATCTGGCGGGCCAGATCGACCAGCGGCGAGAGCTGGCTGCGATCGGCCCGCAGCAGGTCGAAGGCCAGCGGCAGGCGCAGGTCGGCGTCGTCGCCCGGGGTCAGCGTCACGTCCTGCTCATAGCGGCCGTTGACCGCCTCGAGCCCGGGCACGTCCAGGTGCCAGTCGAAGCCGTCCATCTGCACCGCGGGCAGCCCGGCAGGCAGGCCCAGGCCCAGCGCCATGGTGGCCTGTACCGGCAGGCTGCCGGTGCCGAGGCTGGAGGCGATCAGCGAGCCGAGATCGGTGGTGTCGAGGCCGGCATCCAGGGCGTAGGGCCCGATGCGGATGTTCTCGACGCCGAGCGAGGTGACGGCCAGGCGGAAGGCGAACAGGCCGGTCTGGGGCAGCGTCAGGCAGCCGCCGAGCAGCAGGGCCAGACAGCCGGGAATCAGGACGCGCGCGCGGCGGCGCAGGGCACGAAGGAACATGGCGACTCTCGCTACGGGAGGTGGGCTGGCGGCGACCGCCTCGGGGTGACAGACGCAGACCGCCGGCCCGAGGGCCGGCGGTCTGCGCTATCGGCGCGAGTACTATCGGCGAGATTCGCCGGTGCGTCGAGCGTCGACGGATGGCGACGCTACCTGTCGTCGCCGGGCGACGTCAGCGACGACCGCGGCGAGACTCCTTGGTGCGGTCGAGCTCGCGCTTCTTGGCCTTCTCGCGGTCGCTGGCGCCGGCCATGTGATCGTAGGGGTTCTTGCCCGAGCGGAACTCGAAGCGCATCGGCGTGCCGCGCACCTTGAGCACCTTGCGGAAGGTGTTGGTCAGGTAGCGCTTGTAAGCCTCCGGCAGCGACTCGGTCTGGTTGCCGTGCACGACGATGATCGGCGGGTTGCTGCCGCCCTGGTGGGCCATGCGCAGCTTGATGCGGCGGCCGTGGATCATCGGCGCCGGGTGCTGCTCCACGGCGTCGTGCAGGATGTTGGTCAGGCGGTTGGTCGACCAGTGGCTGTTGGCCGAGGCGAAGGCGCGTTCGATGGACGGGTAGAGATCGCCCACCGCGGTGCCGTGCAGCGCCGAGATGAAGTGCAGGTCGGCGTAGTCGGCGAAGCCCAGGCGGCGCTTGATCTGGGCACGCATCTTGTCCTTGGCCTCGCTCTCCAGGCCGTCCCACTTGTTGACCGCCAGCACCAGGGCGCGGCCGCTGGTCAGCACGTAGTCGAGCAGGTGCAGGTCCTGTTCCACCAGCCCCGAGCGGGCGTCGAGCACCATGATGGCGACATGGCACTCCTTGATCGCCTCGAGGGTCTTGATGATCGAGAACTTCTCGGCGGTCTGGCTGACGTTCTTGCGCCGCCGCACGCCGGCGGTGTCGACCAGCACGTAGGGCTCGCCGCGCCGCTCGAAGGGAATCTCGATGGCGTCGCGGGTGGTCCCCGCCTCGTCGAAGACCACCACCCGCTCCTCGCCGAGCAGGCGGTTGACCAGCGTCGACTTGCCCACGTTGGGGCGGCCGATGACGCCGATGCGGATGCCCTTGGTGCCGGTGTCGAGCGGGACGTCGGCGTCGCGCTCGGGGAAGGGCGTGAGCACCTCGTCGATCAGCGCGGTGACGTTGCGGCCGTGGGCGGCGGCGATCGGATGCGGATCGCCGAGGCCGAGCTGCCAGAAGTCCGCCATGGCGGAGTGCTCTTCCAGGCCGTCGGTCTTGTTGACCACCAGCCAGGTCTTCTTCTGGTTGATGCGCAGGTGGTTGGCGATGGCTTCATCGGCCACGTTCAGGCCGCTGCGGCCGTCGACCAGGAACAGCACGATGTCGGCCTCGTCGATGGCCTGCAGTGACTGCTCGGCCATGGCCGCGTCGATGCCTTCCTCGTCGCCGCTGATGCCGCCGGTGTCGATCACCGTGTAGGCCTTGCCGCCGAGCGCGCCGTTGCCGTACTTGCGATCCCGGGTCAGGCCCGGGAAGTCGGCCACCAGGGCGTCGCGGGTGCGCGTCAGGCGGTTGAAGAGGGTCGACTTGCCCACGTTGGGGCGGCCGACCAGTGCGATCACGGGAGTCATGGTTGCAGTTCCAGGGCCTCGAGGCTGCCGTCGTCGGCCAGGGCGTAGATGCGCTTGCCGTCGGTGAGCGGAGCCACGCTGATGGCGTCGTCGATCTCGGTGCGGCCGACCAGGTCACCCTCGCGGGCGTCGATCAGGTGAAGGTAGCCCTCGAAGTCGCCCACCACCAGGCGGCCGTCGGCGAAGGCGGGGTCGGTCAGCTCGCGGCCCTCGAGGTCATCGAGTTCCCACAGGGTCTCGCCGTTGCCGGCGTTGAGGGCCATCACGTGACTGGCCTCGTCGACCACGAACAGGAAGTCGCCGACCATGACCGGGCTGCGATAGCTGGAGATGTCGCGGGCCCAGAGGATCTCGCCGGTAGTGGCCTGCAGGGCCGCCAGGCGGCCGTTGTAGCTGGTCACGAACAGCCGGCCGTCCTGGGTCAGCAGCGGCTGGCCGGCCAGGTCGACCAGGCGCTCGATCTCGCTGCGGCCCTGGGGCACGGCGATGCGGCGCTGCCACAGCGGCTGGCCGGCGCGGTTGTCGAGGGTGACCAGCCGGCCGTTGGCCTGGCCGGCGAAGGTCACCTGGTCGATGACCCGCGGCGTGCCGGTGCTGCGCAGGGTCAGGGCGGGGCGGTTGCCGCTGTAGACCCAGCGCTCGGCACCGCTGGCGCGGTCCAGGGCGGTCACGCTGCCGTCCACGGCCTGCACCACCAGCAGCTGGCGGTTGGCCTGGGGCGCGGCCAGCACCTCGCTGTTGACGCGGGTGCGCCACAGCACCTCGCCGTCGGCCTGGTCCAGGGCCAGCACCTCGCCGTTGCGAGTGCCGAGATAGACCCGGTCGGCCACGGCGGTGAGGCCGCTGGAGGCGGCGGCATCGAGCTCGACGCGCCAGCGCGGCTCGCCGCTGTCGGCGTCGATGGCCTGGACCAGGCCGCTGTGGTCGGCGGCGAACAGCAGGTCGCCGTCCCGGGCCGGGGCCAGCGGATAGCCGCCCTGGCCGAGGCCGTCGCCGACCTGTTCTTCCCACAGGGTCTCGACGCTGGTGGTGCCCGCGGTGTCACGCAGTTCCTTGGGCGGATACTCGGGCTCCACCTGGCCGGCGCAGCCGGTCAGCAGGCCCAGCGCGGCGGTGGCGGCGATGGCGAGTGCAGTCTTGCTCATGAGGTCTCCTCGACGCCCAGATCGTCCAGTTTGAGTTGCACGCCGTAGAGCGGCTGGTCGCCGGCCTCGGAGAGGCTCAGGGCCTCCTGCCAGGCCTGGCGGGCGGCGTCGCGGTCGCCCAGTGCGAGGTGGGCGTCGCCGCGGATGTCGGCGCGCTGGGCGGCCAGCGGCGACGGCAGGTCGCCGTCGAGGGTCGCCAGGGCCGCCTCGGCGTCGTCGCCGGCCAGCTGCAGGCGCGCCAGGCGCAGCCGCGCCACGCCCTGCAGGTAGGGGCGGTCACCGTCGTCGATCAGCGCCGCCAGGGTGCCTTCGGCGGCGTCCAGGTCGCCGGCATCTACCGCCACGCGGGCGTCCATCAGGCGCGCCAGGTCGGCGTAGAGGCTGTCGCCGTGGTCCTCGACCAGTCGCGTCGTCAGCTCGTCGATGCGCTGGCGGGCGCCGTCATCCAGGCTGTCCTGGCCGCTCAGGGTCAGCACCTGCTGGTAGGTGGCCGAGGCCGCTTCGGCCTGCCCGGTCTGGTAGTCCTGCCAGGCGTTCCAGCCGAAGACCCCGGCGGCGGCGATCGCCGCGCCGGCGATCAGCGAGGTGCCGTTTTCCTTCCACCAGCGCTTGATCGCTTCGACCTGCTCTTCTTCCGTTCTCATCTCCGCCACGGGCGGTCTCCTTGTCTGTCCTAGAGCGTCAGGCGTCGCCTGCCAGCAGGGAGGCGAGGGTATCGGCGAGGGCGTCCTGGTCGAGGCGTTGCTGTTCGCGGTCCTCGCGCAGGAACTTGAGCGTCACGGCGTTCTCGGCCAGCTCGTCCTCGCCCAGCAGCAGGGCCAGGCGGGCACCGCTCTTGTCGGCCTTCTTGATGCGGCTCTTGAAACTGCCGCCGCCGCAGTGCAGCTGCACGCCGAGCTCGGGCCGCGCCTCGCGCAGGCGCTCGCCGAGCAGCAGGGCGGCCGACTCGGTGGCCTCGCTCATCGGCAGCAGGTAGACGTCCAGGTCGCCGCGGGCTTCGTCGGGAACGAGATCCAGGGTGTCGAGCAGCAGGATCAGGCGCTCGATGCCCATGGCGAAGCCGACCGCCGGCACGGCCTTGCCGCCGAGCTGCTCGACGAGGCCGTCGTAGCGGCCGCCGGCACACACCGTGCCCTGGCTGCCTAGCGCGGTGGTGGTCCACTCGAAGACGGTGCGCGAGTAGTAGTCCAGGCCGCGTACCAGCCGCGGGTTGACCACGTAGGCGATGCCGGCGGCATCGAGCATGGCGGTCAGGCGCTCGAAGTGTTGCTTCGACTCGTCGTCCAGGTGGTCCATCAGCCGCGGCGCGTCGGCCAGCATCGGAGCCATGTCCGGGTTCTTGGAGTCGAGGATGCGCAGCGGGTTGGTCTCGAGCCGGCGGCGGGAGTCCTCGTCGAGCACATCCAGGTGCTGCTGGAAGTAGCTCACCAGGGTGTCGCGGTAGGCGGCGCGCGCCTCCGGCGAGCCCAGGGAGTTGAGCTCCAGGGTGACGTGCTCGAACAGGCCGAGCTGCTTCCACAGCCGCGCCGAGAGCAGGATCAGCTCGGCGTCGATGTCCGGGCCCTCGAGGCCGAAGGTCTCCACGCCGACCTGGTGGAACTGCCGGTAGCGACCCTTCTGCGGGCGCTCGTGGCGGAACATCGGGCCCTGGTACCACAGCCGCTGGGTCTGGTTGTGCAGCAGGCCGTGTTCCATGGCGGCGCGCACGCAGCTCGCGGTGCCCTCGGGACGCAGCGTCAGGCTGTCGCCGTTGCGGTCCTCGAAGGTGTACATCTCCTTCTCGACGATGTCGGTGACCTCGCCGATGGAGCGCTTGAACAGCGCGGTCTGCTCGACGATGGGGGTGCGGATCTCGTCATAGCCGTAGCGGCTCATGAGGGTGCGCACCTGGCCCTCGAAGTACTGCCACAGCGGGGACTGCTCCGGCAGCAGGTCGTTCATGCCACGAATGGCCTGGATCTTCTTGCTCAATGCTGGCTCCTTGTCGGCACGCCTCAGGCGTCCCGGGCGATGACATCCTGCTCGGCTTGCTCTTTCTCGCGGACCTTGTCGCGGATCATCCGCTCGAGGTCGTCGACCAGGTGGTCGTTGCGCAGCTTGCTGGCGGGCTTGCCGTCGATGTAGACGAGGTTGGCGGGGCTGCCGCCGGTCAGGCCGATGTCGCTTTCCTTGGCCTCGCCCGGGCCGTTGACGACGCAGCCGATGACCGAGACGTCGAGCGGCGTGAGCACGTCGTCGAGGCGCTCCTCGAGTTCGTTCATGGTGCCGATGACGTCGAAGTTCTGGCGCGAGCAGCTCGGGCAGGCGACGAAGTTGATGCCCTTGGCCCGCAGGCGCAGGCTCTTGAGCATGTCGAAACCGACCTTGATCTCCTCGACCGGATCGGCCGCCAGCGACACGCGGATGGTGTCGCCGATGCCGTCCATCAGCAGCATGCCGAGCCCGATGGAGGACTTGACGGTGCCCGAACGCAGCCCGCCGGCCTCGGTGATGCCGAGGTGCAGCGGCTGCTCGATGCGTCCGGCGAGGTCGCGATAGGCGGCCACGGCCATGAACACGTCGGAGGCCTTGACGCTGACCTTGAAGTCGGGGAAGTCGAGGCGCTCGAGGTGGTCGATGTGACGCATCGCGGACTCGACCAGCGCGGCCGGGGTCGGCTCGCCGTACTTCTTCTGCAGGTCTTTCTCCAGCGAGCCGGCGTTGACGCCGATGCGGATCGGGATGCCGTTGTCGCGGGCGGCGCTGACCACGGCCTGGACGCGGTCCTCGCGGCCGATGTTGCCGGGATTGATGCGCAGGCAGTCGACGCCGAGCTCGGCGACGCGCAGGGCGATGCGGTAGTCGAAGTGGATGTCCGCGACCAGCGGCACCTCGACCTCGCGCTTGATGCGGCCGAAAGCCTCGGCGGCGTCCATGGTGGGCACCGAGACGCGCACGATGTCGGCGCCTGCCGTCTCCAGCTGGCGGATCTGCGCCACGGTGGCCGCCACGTCGAGCGTGTCGGTGTTGGTCATGCTCTGGACGGAGATGGGGGCGCCGCCGCCGACCGGCACCTTGCCGACATGGATGCGGCGTGACTGGCGACGGGTGATGGGCGATGTAGCGTGCATGGTCGGACTCATTCTCCCAGAGTGAAACGGGCGACGTTGTTGGCGCCGGTGCGCGTGGTCAGGTCCACGGGCTCGCCGCGCCAGCTCAGCTCGACGCCGGTGGCGTTGCCCACGGTCAGGCGGAAGGGCGGCTCGCCCTCGACGGTGGCCGTGGTGCCGGGCTGCTGGAGGCCGACGAAGACGCGCGCGTCGGTGGCGTCGAAGATCTCGGTCCAGGACTGCTCGTTGAAGGTCAGCTCCAGTACCCGGGGATCGGCCGCCGGCTCGGCGGCGGTCTCTGTGTCGGTGTCGCTGCCGTCGTCGGCCTCGTCGGCGGCGACGCTGTCGTCGGCCGCGGCGTCGGTATCCGTATCGGCGATGGTCGTCTCGTCGCCGTCGGCGGTTGCGTCCTCGGTCGGCTCGCCCGTGCTGTCGGCGGCGTCGGTGTCGGCGTCAGGCTCGGCCGCGGCTTCCTCGGCGCGGGTGGCGGCGGCTTCCTCGGCGCGGGTGGCGGCGACTTCCTGGGTCCAGTCGCCGGTGCGCTCGTCGCTCGGGGCCTCGCCGCCCTCGGTGATGGTGGTGCCGTCGAGGCTGTCCACCGCCACCGGGGCGTTGTCGCCGGGGGTGGGCGGCTCGCTGCCGCCGCGGCTCTGCCACCACATCAGGGTCAGGCCGACCATGCCGGCGATGACCAGCAGGGTGGCCAGGCGGAACAGCCAGGCGCCGAGCTTCGAGGGCGGCTTGTTGACCACGTGGACCGGGGTCACCTTGCTTTCCTGCTCCTCGCCGCCGCTGTGGGCCCGGTAGGCGGCCAGCACCGGCGCCGGGTCGATGCCCAGCAGATTGGCGTAGCTGCGCAGGTAGCCGCGACGGTAGGTGGCGATCGGCACCTCTTCGTAGTCGTCGCGTTCCAGGCCGTCGATCACCGCCGGCCGCAGATTCAGGGCCTCGGCGACCTCGTCGCGGGACAGCGCCTGGGCTTCGCGCTGGCGGCGCAGCAGCTCGCCGGGCGAGGCCTGGGGGGCGGCGTCGGGCTCCGAATAAGGGTTGTCGCTCATGCGTGCATCCTTCATGAAAAAACGGCGTCAGGGCGCCTCGACGGCGGCCGTGGAGCGTTCGCCCCGGGCGCGTGACAGCTCCTCGGACAGCTGCCGCGCCGCGGGCGTGGGGCCGGCCAGGCGCCGGTAGCGCTGCAGCTGCTGCTCGGCGACCGCGTAGCGCCCCTGGTCGACTTCGAGCTGGGCCAGGCGCAGGTAGCTGTCCGCGCGACGCGGATCGATGCTCTGGGCACGCTGCAGGCTGTGGCGCGCGGCCTCGATGTCGCCGAGGCGCCGCTGACACTGGCCCAGGTTGGTGAACAGCTGGGCGCGATTGGCATATTGGGTATCGGCGGCGGCCTGCTCGAGCTGATGGCAGGCCTCGCGGATGCGCCCCTGATCATACAGGAAGGCGGCATAGTTGTTGCGTGCCCGGGTCAGGTCGGGGGCGGCGTCGATGGCCTGCTGGAAGGTCTCGTCGGCGAGCGCGTCCTCGCCCTGGCGTTGATAGACGATGGCCATGGCCTGCAGCGCCTCGGGGGCGTCGTCGTCGATCTCCAGGGCGCGGTCCAGGGCCGAGAGCGCGCGAGGCAGGTTGTTGCGCTCCAGGTAGGCGGTGCCGAGCCGGGTATAGGCGGCCACGGGGTCGCCGGTGTCCGCTGCGGGCGGCGCCACGTCGGACCGGGTGGCGCAGCCGGTCAGCCAGAGAACGCTCGCCAGGACGACGGTGACGGATAACAGTCGGGAACCGTGCGGGCGGCGTGTCATGGCATCCTCGCTGGGCGGCGGCACGGGGCCGCGCGACCGTGGGTGAAAAAGGCCCGACCATCAAAGCGTCGTGCCCGGTTGAAGTCAAGGCGCCCCCGGGGCTCAGTCGGCGTCGATCTGGATCGACTGGATGTAGCGCGCGTGGCGCTTGGTGCGATCCTTGACCCGGCCCACCAGCTGGCCACAGGCGGCGTCGATGTCATCGCCGCGGGTGGAGCGGACCGGCGCGGTGTAGCCCAGGTCGGCCAGCCACTGCTGGAAGCGCATGGTCTGGTTGCGCGACGGCTTCTCGTAGCCCGAGTGCGGGAAGGGATTGAACGGGATCAGGTTGATCTTGCACGGCAGCTCCTTGAGCAGCTCGGCAAGCTCGCGCGCGTGTTCCTGCTGATCGTTGACGTCCTTGATCAGGGTGTACTCGATGGTGACCACGCGGGTGTCGTCGCACTTGCCCAGGTAGCGCTGGCAGGCGTCGAGCAGGGTGCGGATGTCGTACTTGCGGTTGAGCGGTACCAGCTCGTTGCGCAGCTCGTCGTTGGCGGCGTGCAGCGAGATGGCCAGGCTCACGTCGAGCTCGTCGCCGAGGCGGTCGAGCATCGGCACCACGCCCGAGGTGGAGAGCGTGACGCGGCGCTTGGAAAGGCTGTAGCCGTTGTCGTCGAGCATCAGCTTCATGGCCGGCACGACGTTGTCGTAATTCAGTAGCGGTTCGCCCATGCCCATCATAACCACGTTGGTGACCGGGCGATTGGCGGTGTCCTTGCGCGGGCCGAAGCTGTTGCTGGCGACCCACACCTGGCCGATGATCTCGGCGGCGGTGAGGTTGCGCTGGAAGCCCTGCTTGCCGGTGGAGCAGAAGCTGCAGTCCAGCGAGCAGCCGACCTGGGACGAGACGCACAGGGTGCGGCGCTTGCCGTTCTCGGCGGGGATCAGCACCGTTTCCACGTAGCTGCCGTCCTCCACTTCCAGTACCCACTTGCGGGTGCCGTCGCTGGAGGTGCCCTCGTAGACCACGCTGGGTCCGCGGATCTCGGCGACTTCCTCGAGACGCGTGCGCAGCGCCTTGGACAGGTTGGTCATGGACGCGAAGTCGTCGCAGCCCTCGTGGTGAATCCACTTCATCACCTGGGCGGCGCGGAACTTCTTCTCGCCGATGGACAGGAAGAAGGCTTCCATCTCCTCGCGCGTCATGCCGAGCAGATTGGAGCGTTGGGGTGCGGTGGTGTCGGTCATGGGCGGTCAGCGGCGTCGGTGGGGCTGGGTGCGGGGGCGAGATCGCCCCCGCGCGGCAGTGAGGCTGCCGGTCCGAGAGGAAACCGCGGATTCGGGGCGCGGGCGCGCCCCGAATCGGCGTTTCCTTAGCGGGAGCAGATCTCGCTGTCTTCGAAGAAGTAGGCGATTTCGCGGGCCGCGGATTCCGGAGAGTCGGAACCGTGGACGGCGTTGGCGTCGATGGACTCGGCGAAGTCGGCGCGGATGGTGCCGGCCTCGGCTTCCTTCGGGTTGGTGGCGCCCATCAGGTCACGGTTGGCAGCGATGGCGTTCTCGCCTTCGAGCACCTGCACGACGACCGGACCGGAGGTCATGAAGCCGACCAGGGCGCCGAAGAACGGACGCTCGCTGTGCTCGGCGTAGAAGCCTTCGGCCTGCTCCTGGGACAGCTGCAGCATCTTGGCGGCAACGATCTTCAGGCCGGCTTTCTCGAAGCGGCTCTCGATCTCGCCGATGGCGTTCTTGGCGACGGCGTCGGGCTTGATGATGGACAGGGTGCGTTCGGTAGCCATGGGTGCGTTCTCCAGTCTGGGAAGTCACGAGCGTTGACGGCCTCGCGCCACCCCGGGAGGGCCGGGGTGGCGCGAGGCCGGAGTAAAGAGGCGTCTCGGCGCCGGGCGCCGAATTGGGCGCAGAGTATACCGTCCCCGAGCGGCGATGGACAATCGGCGCGGCGGGCTCAGACGCTGAAGCTCTCGCCGCAGCCGCACTCGTCCTTGACGTTGGGATTGTTGAAGCGGAAGTAGCGGTTGAGCCCTTCCGAGACATAGTCCACTTCGCTGCCGTCGAGCACTTCCAGCGCGTCCGGGGCCACGTAGACCTTCACGCCGTGCTCCTCGACGATGACGTCGTCGTTGGCCGCCTCGTCGGCGAAGTCGAGCACGTAGCTGTAGCCGGAGCAGCCGCTGGGCTTGACCGAGACCCGCAGGCCCAGGCCGTGGCCGCGTTCGTCGAGCACCCGACGGATCTGGTCGGCGGCGGCGGTGGTGATCGAAAGTGTCGCCATGGTGGTTCTCCTGCGGCGTCGGAGGCTAGCGGCGAAGCCCGGTGAGGGCGTGGCGCAGGGCCTCCAGGGTGCGGTCGATGTCGGCCTCGGTGGTGAAGCGGCCGAAGCTGAAGCGTAGCGAGGCGAGCGCCAGGCGGCGTGGCACGCCGATGCCTTTCAATACATAGGATGGCTCGACGCTGGCGGAGTTGCAGGCCGAGCCGGTGGACAGCGCGATCTCGCGCAGCGCCATCAGCAGCGATTCGCCGTCGACGCCCTCGAAGGCCAGGTTGAGGATGTTGGGCACCGAGTGCGCGGTCGCGGTGTTGCGATGCACGCCCTCGAGGCCCTCGAGCCCGGCCAGGAAGCGGTCGCGCAGGGCGGCGATGCGGGCCTGGTCGTCCTGGTGCTCGCGGCCGACGATGGCGAAGGCCTCGCCCATGCCGGCGATCTGATGGGTCGGCAGGGTGCCCGAGCGCATGCCGCGCTCGTGGCCGCCGCCGTGGATCAGCGCCTCGAGGCGCAGGTCCGGGTCGCGTTTCACGTAGAGTGCCCCGACGCCCTTGGGGCCGTAGGCCTTGTGCCCGGACAGCGACATCAGGTCGATGCCCTGAGCCGCCACGTCGAGGGCGATGCGGCCGGTGGCCTGGGCGGCATCAGTGTGGAAGACGGCGCCGCCCGCGTGGGCGACCTCGGCCAGCGCGGCGATGTCGTTGATGGTGCCGAGCTCGTTGTTCACCGCCATCAGCGACACCAGCACGGTGTCCTCGCGCATGGCGGCGCGTAGCGCCTCGGGGGTGACGCGTCCGTCGGACTCGGGCGCGAGCCAGGTCACTTCGACGCCTTCCCGCTCGAGGGCGCGAGCGGTGTCCACCACGGCCTTGTGCTCGATGGTCGAGGTCACCAGGTGGTTGCCGCGCGCGCGGTTGGCGCGCATGTAGCCGGTCAGCGCCAGGTTGTCGGCCTCGGTGGCGCCGCTGGTCCAGACGATCTCGCGCGGATCGGCGCCGATCAGGTCGGCGACCTGGCGGCGCGCGCTCTCCACCGCCTGCTCGGCCTGCCAGCCGGGCATGTGGCTGCGCGAGGCCGGGTTGGCGAAGGTGCCTTCCAGGGTCAGATAGCGGCTCATCACCTCGGCGACGCGTGGGTCGACGGGCGTGGTGGCGGCGTAATCGAGGTAGACGGATGCGCTCATGGAATCGGACCGGTAAGGGGTTCAGGGCGAGACGGTGGGGATCTGGTCGTCGTCGAGGCGGCGCCGCTGGCGTTCGGCGATGCGCTGGAATTCCTCGCGACCGGCCAGCTGACCCAGGGTCACGCCCTCGAGGTAGCCGTGAATCTGGTCGGACAGCTCGTTCCACAGATGGTGGGTCAGGCAGGTGTCACCCTGCTGACAGTCCGACAGGCCGCCGCAGCGGGTGGCGTCGACCGACTCGTTGACCGCGTCGATCACCCGGGCCACCGAGATGGCGTCCGGCGCCAGCGCCAGCAGGTAGCCTCCACCCGGACCGCGCACGCTGTCCACCAGTCTGGCGCGCCGCAGGCGGGCGAACAGCTGCTCGAGATAGGACAGCGAGATTTCCTGGCGACGCGATATGTCGGCGAGGCTGGTGGGGCCTTCGTCGGCATGCATGGCCAGGTCGAGCATGGCGGTGACGGCGTAGCGTCCCTTGGTGGTCAGGCGCATGGGGGCATTACCTCGGTGCCGGCGCGGGCGTCGGCCAGCGGCGAGGCGGGCCGATTCCGGCGGCGTCGGATCGGGCCAATATTATGAGGAAACCCGAGTATCACGGTCAACCATTCTGGCGGCGGCGCGCGGCGGTGTCGCCGCCTTCGGCCTCGGTGTGGTCCTGGGCATCCGCGGTCTTGTCGCCCTGGGGCTCGTCCTGAGGGCCGCAGCAGCTGTCCACGTCGGCGAGGACGTTGGCGAAGTCCTCGTCGCGCAGCTCGGGCAGATTGCTGTCGCGAAAGCCGGCGTCGATGCTGCGCAGGGTGGTGCACATGCGCTCGAGACGCTCGTCGACGGCGTGCATGTGGTCGAGCATGGCCTGCATCGAGCGAGCCACCGGGTCGGGCATGTCCTGGCTGACGCCATAGGCGTCGAAGCCGAACTTGCGGCGCATGGCCTCGCGGCGTTCTGGGTCGACCTCCAGCGGGGTGACGGTGTCGGGGTCGTCGCGCTTGACCACCTTGCCGGGGATGCCGACCACGGTGGCGCCGGCCGGCACCTCCTTGGTGATCACGGCGTTGGAGCCGACCTTGGCCCCGGCGCCGACGGTGAACGGGCCGAGGATCTTGGCCCCGGCACCGACGATGACGCCGTCCTCCAGGGTCGGGTGGCGCTTGCCCTTGTTCCAGCTGGTGCCGCCCAGGGTCACGCCCTGGTAGAGGGTGACGTCGTCGCCGACCTCGGCGGTCTCGCCGATCACCACGCCCATGCCGTGGTCGATGAAGAACCGCCGGCCGATGGTCGCCCCGGGGTGGATCTCGATGCCGGTGAACCAGCGCGCCAGGCTCGACAGGGTGCGGGCCAGCCACTTGAGGTTCTTCTGCCACAGCCAGTGACTGAGCCGATGGACGAGCAGGGCGTGCAGTCCGGGATAGTTGGTGAGCACTTCCAGGAAGTTGCGCGCCGCCGGGTCACGGTCGAATACGCTGTTGATGTCTTCGCGCAGACGTTGAAACATGCGGCGGGTCCTTGGTTGAAGAGCCAGGCGTTGCGGGGCAAGCGGCCGAACGGGAGCGGGGAATGTCTTCATAGTGGGGGTGCGGCGGGCCGGCTTCAAGCCGTGGCCCGCCGCACCCCCGGCATCGGCTCAGTCGCTGCCGGGCTCGCCGGAGGCCCGCTCGCCGGTGGCCGGCTGCTCCGGCCGGGCCAGCTTCTCGGTGTTCGAGAGGATGCCGCGCAGGATGTTGAGTTCCATGCGCTCCGGACGCGCGCGCAGCGTGAAGCGACGCAGCCGCGCCATCAGCTGGCGGGGCTGGGCCGGATCGTGGAAGCCGATCGCGATCAGGGTGCGCTCGAGGTGCGTGAAGTAGTGCTCCAGCTCCTCGTGGCTGGCCAGCGGCTGGGCATCGTCTTTCTCCGCGGACGCCGCCGGCGTCTCGCCGTGTTCCATCCACGCCAGCCGGCACTCGTAGGCCAGTACCTGCACCGCGGCGGCCAGGTTCAGCGAGCTGAAGTCCGGGTTGGTGGGGATGTGCACGTGGGCATGGCAGCGCTGCAGCTCGGCGTTGGTCAGGCCACTGTCCTCGCGGCCGAAGACCAGCGCCACGCGGCCGTCGGGGGCGGCCAGCTCCTCGGGCAGTCGCTCGCCGAGCGCGCGGGGCGTGATCATCGGCCAGGGCAGGGTACGCGAGCGGGCGCTGGCGCCGACCACCAGGGTGCAGTCGGCGACCGCTTCCTCCAGGGTCTCCACGGTGCGGGCGGCGTGGACCAGCGCGTCGGCGCCGGAGGCCCGCGAGACGGTATCGGCGGTGAGCGGTTCGCAGCGCGGCGCCACCAGGGCCAGGTCCGCCAGGCCCATGTTGTGCATGGCGCGGGCGGTGCCGCCGATGTTGCCGGGATGGCTGGTGCCGATCAGGACGATGCGGATGCGCTCGAGCATGGGGAGGGCCTGTCTGGTGTCGCGTCGATGGTGAAGGGGCGAGAGTCTAGCATGCCGCGGCTTTGCGTGGCGCGGCTCCCGTGCTTCTGCTAGGATGCGCGCCGATCTCCGTTCTTTAACACCACCGACTCCCCAAGGCCCGATCATGCATCCGATGGTCCAGTACGCCCTGCGTGCCGCACGCAGCGCCGGCGAACAGTTTCTGCGTATCCGTGAGCGTATCGAGAACGCCCACGAAGAACACAATCTCGACAAGCTGCTCGAGGACACCGCCCGCAACGCCGAGGCGCTGATCACCCGCCAGCTGTCCCGTGGCTACCCCCAGCACGGCGTCGTCGGCCGCTACACGCCGCACCGCGCCGGCGAAGGCGAGGGCGCCGACGTGCTGTGGCGCATCGAACCCTTCCACGGCTACTCCAACCTGGCCGTCGCCGCGCCGAGCTTCGCACTGTCGCTGGTATGCCTGGTCAAGGGCCGCCCGGAGCATGCGGTGGTGATCTGCCCCTTCAGCGATGACGAGTACCTGGCCAGCCGCGGCCGCGGTGCCCAGCTCAACGGCAAGCGCCTGCGCGTCTCCAAGGCCACCGCGATCCCCGGCTCCCGCATCGCCATGAGCCTGCCGGAGAGCTGGGTGCGTGAGCGCCAGCTGCCGTCCTACCTGACCGTCACCCAGCAGCTGGCGCCCCAGGTGGACCTGATGCGCGCCTCCGGCTGCGGCCTGCTGGACCTCGCCGATCTGGCCGCCGGCCGCGTCGACGCCGCCTTCGTGATGGGCATCGACGAGCAGGACCTGCTGGTCGGCTCGCTGCTGCTCAAGGAAACCGGCGCCCTGCAGGGCACGCCGGACGGCCAGCCCTCGGTGACCACCGATGGCCAGCTGATGGCCGCCGGACCGCGGATGTTCAAGGCGTTGCTGAAGCAGCTCAAGCCGCACTTCTGAGGAAACGCCGATTTCTTGCTGCGCTCGCGACAGGAATCTGCATTCCCTCGTCCGAGATGGTGTTGTTGTTGGAATCTCAGGTCGATCGAGACGCCCCCGCGGCCCAGCCGCGGGGGCGTCTTGCGTTTCAGGGCAACAGCGACAGAAGTATGACGTTCTCGAGACTGTTCTGGGCGCGCCACTGGGTGTAGCGTGGGGAAGTCGGCGGCATTTTTCGCCCCGGCTCCATGCACCCCGGCCACCCTCTCACCACGGCCGGGCCATGCCCCTCATTCGCGAGAGGAGTGATGATGGAACCGCTCAGCTATTACTACTACAACGTGCTGGAAAGCCTGGAGAAACCGTGCGACGTGCCGGCCCTGCATCTCCAGGAAGGCTACGACCTGCTGTACCGCTACGGCGGCCGGGTCGAGATGGACCTGATCCGCCGTGCCGAGGCGGCCAGCGCGAATGGCGAGCCCTACCACTGGCACGAGTCGCTGGACGACGAGCAGCGCGACAAGCTGCGTCGCGCCCTGGATGACGAGAACCCGGCCAAGATCCTCAAGGTGATGCAGCGCAACGGCTACGCCGGCGTGCTCTATCATCATGCCCGCGAAGTCTTCGCTCCCGATACGGACGACGAGGCGCAGGGCGTCGCCTAGGCACGACCCGAGGCGAGCCCGCCGCCCACTCGGCGGCACGCGGCACGAGAAGCCCCCGGCGACCCCGGGGGCTTTTTGCTGTGTGGGGGGAGGCGAGAGGCTGGCGCGAGGCGTCAGCCGCTGGAGCGGGCCAGCTCCTGCTTGAGCCACTCGACCAGTCGATCGATGTCCCGCCGCGGGGCGCCCGCCGGCAGCCACAGCCCGAGCCGGGCCGGCGTCTCGATGAAGCCCCAGGGCGCGACCAGCCGGCCCGTGCGCAGGTCTTCCTCCACGAGGTAGGACGGCGCGATGGCCACGCCCAGGCCTACCAGCGCCGCCTCGAGCATGTAGTGCAGGTGCTCGAACGACTGGTCGTGGCGCATCGTCGCGGGGTCCAGCCCCCGGGCCGCGAACCACTGCGACCAGGCCTGGGGGCGCGACTGGGTATGCAGCATCGGCAGCGTGGTCAGCGCGGCAGGGGCGGTGGCCGGGCTGGCGTCCTCGAGCAGTTCCGGTGCCAGCACCGGCCCCATGCGCTCCGGGGCCAGCTCGACGACCCGCACCCCGTCGGGCCAGGGCGGCTCGGCGAAGCGCAGCACGGCGTCGACGTCGGTGCCGAGCCGGGCGGCGACTTCGTCGTCGGCGGTCAGGTGCAGGTTCAGCGCCGGGCACTGGGCCTTCAGCCGATCCAGTCGGGGGATGAACCAGCGGGCCAGGAAGCTGCCGGGGCAGCCGAGCACCAGCGGCGCCTCCGAGGCGCGTCGGCGCAGCTGGCTGCAGGCCTGGCCGAGGCGCTCGAAGGCCTGTGAGGTCGAGGCACGCAACAGCTCGCCCTCCTGGGTCAGCGCCAGGCCGCGGCCCTGACGCCGGAACAGCGTCACCCCGAGCTGTTCCTCGAGCTGCCTGAGCTGGCGGCTGACCGCGCCATGAGTGACGTGAAGCGCCTCGGCGGCGCGCGTGACGCTCAGCGTGCGGGCCGTCTCGTCGAAGGCGCGCAGGGCATTCAGCGAGGGCAGTCGATCACTCAAGGCGGGCTCCAGACATGTCAGCTTTTCTCACAGATTAGCGAGCAATGATCGCTTATCACAGGGGGCGGCGCGATTTATCGTGGTGGCCATTCCCCACTGATCGTCAGGAGTCGTCACCATGGGTCTGCCGCACCCCACCGCCGAGATCGCCCCCGATGCCGATGGCTTCTTCGGCCGCTTCGGTGGTCGCTTCGTCGCCGAAACCCTGATGCCGCTGATTCTCGAGCTGCAGGAAGCCTACGAGTCGGCCAAGCAGGACCCGGACTTCCACGCCGAGCTCGACGCGCTGCGCCGCGACTACATCGGCCGCGAGAGCCCGCTGTATCTTGCCGAGCGGCTGACCGAGGCGCTCGGCGGCGCGCGGATCTATCTCAAGCGCGAAGACCTGATGCATACCGGCGCGCACAAGATCAACAACTGCATCGGCCAGGTGCTGCTGGCCCGGCGCATGGGCAAGAAGCGCATCATCGCCGAGACCGGCGCCGGCATGCACGGCGTGGCCACCGCCACCGTGGCGGCCCGCTTCGGCATGGAATGCATCATCTACATGGGCAGCACCGACATCGACCGCCAGCAGCCCAACGTGCAGCGCATGAAGCTGCTGGGCGCCAAGGTGATCCCGGTGACCAGCGGCACCGGCACCCTGAAGGACGCGATGAACGACGCCCTGCGCGACTGGGTGACCAACGTCGCGGACACCTTCTACATCATCGGCACCGTGGCCGGCCCGCACCCGTATCCGGCCATGGTGCGCGACTTCCAGTCTGTGATCGGCCAGGAGGTGCGCGAGCAGCTGGCCGAGAAGGAGGGGCGGCTGCCCGATTCGCTGGTGGCCTGCATCGGCGGCGGTTCCAACGCCATGGGCCTGTTCCACCCCTTCCTCGAGGACGAGCGCGTGCGCCTGATCGGCGTGGAAGCCGCCGGCGAAGGCCTGGACACCGGCAAGCACGCCGCCAGCCTGCAGGGCGGCAGCCCCGGCGTGCTGCACGGCAACCGCACCTTCCTGCTGCAGTCCGCCGAGGGCCAGATCACCGACGCGCACTCGATCTCGGCGGGTCTGGACTATCCGGGCATCGGCCCCGAGCACGCCTGGTTGCACGAGGTCGGCCGCGCCGAGTACGTCGCCGTGACCGACGGCGAGGCGCTGGATGCCTTCAAGACCCTGTGCCGCCTGGAAGGCATCATCCCGGCGCTGGAGTCGTCCCACGCCATCGCCCATGCGATCAAGCTGGCGCCGACCCTGCCCGAGGATCACGTCATGGTGCTGAACCTGAGCGGGCGCGGCGACAAGGACATGACCACCGTCACCGAACGCCTGGCCGACGAGCTGGCCGCCGACGCACCGGCACAATGAGGAGAGAGACGATGACCCAACGCCACGACCGCATCGCGCGCCGCTTCGACGAGCTCAAGGCCGCCGACCGCGCCGGCCTCGTCACCTTCATCAGCGCCGGCGATCCCGACTACGACACCAGCCTCGAGACCCTGCTGGCGCTGCCCGAGGCCGGCGCCGACGTGATCGAGCTGGGCATGCCGTTCACCGACCCGATGGCGGACGGCCCCTCCATCCAGGCCTCCACCCTGCGCGCCCTGGAAGGCGGGCAGACCATGGCCAGGACCCTGGACATGGTGCGTGTCCTGCGCGAGCGCGACGACGCCACCCCGGTGGTGCTGATGGGCTACTACAACCCCATCTACTGCATGGGCGTCGAGGCCTTTCTCGCCGAGGCCGCCGAGGCCGGCGTGGACGGGCTGATCGTGGTCGACCTGCCGCCGGAGCACGACGCCGAGCTGTGCCTGCCGGCCCAGGCCCACGGCCTCGACTTCATCCGCCTGGCGACCCCGACCACCGACGCCAAGCGCCTGCCACTGGTGCTCGAGAACACCTCGGGCTTCCTCTACTACGTCTCCAGCACCGGCGTGACCGGCGCCGCCGCGCCATCCGCCGAGCGCGTGGCGCAGGAGGTCGAGGCCATCCGCGTGCACTCCGACCTGCCGATCGGCGTCGGCTTCGGCATCCGCACCCCCGAGCAGGCCGAGCGCATCGCCCGCTTCGCCGACGCGGTGGTGGTCGGCTCGGCGCTGACCGACACCGTGGCCGCGGCCGAGAGCCCCGCCGAGGCCTCGCGCGGCGTGCTCGAGCTGACCCGCTCGCTGGCCGGCGCGGTGCGCCGCGCCCGGGAGGCGGTGACCCAGGACTGAGCCGACGCCTCGCGAGAGGCCCGTCCAGCCACGACGACGCCACCCCTCGGGGTGGCGTCTCGCGTTTCAGGGAGCCGTGTGGCACGGAAGTGCGTCGGCGTCAGGTGTAGGCCGAAGCCTCGCCGGAGGCGGGATCGGCGGCCGGGGACGGCGTGCCGTCATCGGGTCGGCGCTGCTGGAGGGCGGCGCGTACCTCGTCCATGTCATCGTCGTTCAGGCCGAACAGGTAGGTGGCCCAGAACATCAGCAGGCAGACGATGGCGGGGATCAAGGTCAGCAGCAGGCTGATGACCAGCAGCGCCGAGTCGCTCTGCTGGTCGACATTGGCCTGATAGCCGCCCCACGACAGCAGGAACCCGATCATCCCGCCCGAGACCGCCAGCCCCATCTTGAGGAAGAACAGGTTGCCGGCGAAGGAGACCCCGGTGTTGCGCTGTCCGGTCTTCCACTCGCCGTAGTCCTCGGCGTCGGCCATCAGCGCCCAGGAGATGGGGGCGCCGACGCCGTGCATGAAGCTGACCAGCACGAAGAGCAGGCTCGCCACGATGGCCCACTGGCCGGGCACCAGGAACAGCAGGCAGGAGGCCGCGATCAGGGCCAGGGTGCTGGCCTGGAACACCTTGCGCTTGCTGATGCGCCGGCTCAGCCGAGGCGATAGCGCGGTCCCGGCGATGCTGGCGAGCGCGCCGCTGGTGATGAATGCCGAAATGCCCAGGGTGCCGAAGCCCAGCACGTAGGTGGCGAAGTAGATCGCCGCCCCCTGCCGCAGGAAGAACTGCAGCGCCTGCAGGAAGGTCACGCCCAGCACGATCCGCCACTTCAGGTTCATGGCCAGGGCCTTGAGCTTGGCGGTCAGCCGGTCGTGTTGCGTCGGCGTCGGGTGCACGCGTTCCCTCACGGTCAGGAAGCAGAACAGGAACATCCCGAGCCCGATCGCCGACATGATGGTCATGCTGTACTGGAAGCCCTTGGCCTCGTCATCGCCGCCGATCCATTCGACCAGCGGCATCAGGCCGCTGTTGAGGATCAGGTAGGCCACGCCGACCAGGATGAAGCGCCAGGACTGGAACGACACGCGCTCGCGGTGATCGTCGGTGATCACGCCCCCCAGCGCGCAGTAGGGGATGTTCACCGCGGTATAGAGCAGCGACATGATGAAGTAGGTGGCGAAGGCGTAGGCGATCTTGGCCGTGCCGGACCACTCGGGAGTGGTGAACATCAGCACGCAGGCCACGGCCAGCGGCACCGGCACGAACAGCAGGTAGGGCCGGAAACGCCCCCAGCGGCTGCGGGTGCGGTCGGCGAGCGCGCCCATCAGGGGATCGGTGATGGCATCCACGAAGCGCATCGAGAGGAAGATCGTGCCGACCACGGCCGGGGAGATGCCGTAGACGTCGGTGTAGAAGTACGAGAGATACATGACCACGGCGGCGAAGGTCATGTTGTTGCCGGCATCGCCCATGCCGAAGCCGATTTTCTCGACGATGCCGAGTCTGCGTTGTGTCATCGCGCGCTCCTCGCTCGTTATTATTTAGCAGGCAAAGCCTAGGGAGCGTCCTGGGATAGCGTCTAATATATGGATTCCGGCTCTTTGATATTAAAACGGTTATCGGCAGCATTAAGAAGATGATTCGGCACGTCTTTGCGGGAAAGTCTTCGGCTTCGGGGACGCCTAAAGTCGACGTCGCCAGGCGGACGAGGGAAGTGTTGCCGCCCTGAACGACGACACCCCGCCGAAGCGGGGTGTCGTGAACGGATGGTGAGGCAATGCCGTCAGGGCAGCTCCTCGGCCTCCGGATCTTCCTTCCTGGCCGGGATCAGATCCTCGCGACTGAGCTTCAGCGGCAGCAGCAGGGCCGCGGCCACGTAGATCGACGAGAAGGTACCCACGGCGATGCCGATGATCAGCGCGACGGCGAAGTAGTGAATCATGTCGCCGCCCAGGATCAGCAGCGCCAGCAGCACCAGCAGGGTGGTGCCGGAGGTGGCCAGGGTCCGCGACAGGGTCTGGTTGATCGCCTCGTTGAAGATCGCCGGCATGTCGTCGATGCGCGACTTGCGAATGTTCTCGCGGATGCGGTCGTAGACCACGATGGTGTCGTTGAGCGAGTAGCCGATCACCGCCAGCACCGCGGCCAGCACCGTGAGGTCGAACTCGAAGCCGAACAGGGCGAAGGCGCCGATCACGATCACCACGTCGTGGACGAGGGCCAGCAGGGCGCCGAGGGCGAACTTGTACTGGAAGCGGAAGGCGACGTAGAGCATCACGATGCCGAGCGCCACCAGCATGCCCATGCCGCTCTGGTCGCGGAGCTGGTCGCCGACCTGGGCGCCGACGAACTCGGCGCGCACCAGGTCGACGCTGGCGCCGCCCTGGTTCAGCAGGTCGACCACCTGGTCGCCGACACCGGCATCGAAGGCCTGCTGCAGGCGGATCAGCACCTCGGTGGAGGCGCCGAAGGTCTGCACCGCCACGTCCTGGAAGCCGGCGGCCTCCAGGGCCTCACGCACGCTGGCCAGCGCCGGCGCGGTGGCGTAGCGGACCTCGACCAGGGTGCCGCCGGTGAAGTCCAGGCCCAGGTTGAGCCCGTTGACCAGCAGGGCGACGATCGACACCAGCAGCATCACCCCGGAGGCGATGAAGGCCAGCCGGCGTTTGCCCATGAAGTCGAGCTGTCGATTGATGAACGATTGCATGGCCTTCTCCTAAATCCAGAGCTTCTTCACGGGCTTGCCGCCGTAGCACAGGTTGACCATGGCGCGGGTCACCATCAATGAGGTGAACAGCGAGGTCAGGATGCCCAGCGACAGCGTCACGGCGAAGCCCTTGACCGGGCCGGTGCCGATCGAGAACAGGATCAACGCCACCAGCAGGGTGGTGATGTTGGCATCGACGATCGAGGTGAAGGCGCGCTCGTAGCCGGCGTGGATGGCCTGCTGGGCCGAGAGCCCGCCGCGCATCTCCTCGCGTATGCGCTCGAAGATCAGCACGTTGGCATCCACCGCCATGCCCAGCGTCAGCACGATACCGGCGATGCCGGGCAGCGTGAGCGTGGCCCCGAGCAGCGACATGGCCGCCACCAGCATGACCAGGTTGAAGGCCAGCGCGACGTTGGCGATCACCCCGAACACCTTGTAGCGGATCAGCATGAAGGCCACGACCAGCAGCAGGCCGATCTGCACCGAGAGGATGCCGCGTTCGATGTTCTTCTGGCCGAGGCTCGGCCCGATGGTGCGCTCCTGGGCGAAGTAGATCGGCGCGGCCAAGGAGCCTGAGCGCAGCAGCAGCGCCAGGTCGGCCGCCTCGGTGGGCGAGTCGAGTCCGGTGATGCGGAAGCTGTTGCCGAGCGCGCTCTGGATGGTGGCCAGGCTGATGATGCTGCGCTCGGTGTAGGGCGAACGTACGACGGTTTCCTCGCCGTCCTCCATCACCGTGCGCTCGCGGGTCTTGTGCTCGATGAACAGCACCGCCATGTTGCGTCCGATGTTGGTGCGGGTGGCGCGGTTCATCAGGGTGCCGCCGGTGCCGTCCAGGTTGATGTTGACCTGGGGCCGGCCGTTCTCGTCGAAGCTGCGGTTGGCGTTCGAGACGCTGTCGCCGGTGATGATGACGTCGCGCATCAGGGTGGCAGTGCGTTCCGCGTTGCGGAAGGCATAGGTCTCGGTCTCGGCCTCCGGGGTGTCCGGCCGCGCCTCGAGGCGGAACTCCAGGTTGGCGGTGGCGCCGACGATGCGCTTGGCCGCGGCGGTGTCCTGCACGCCGGGCAGCTCGACGACGATGCGCGCCGGCCCCTGGCGCTGGACCAGCGGTTCGGCCACGCCGAGCTCGTTGACGCGGTTGCGCAGCGTGGTCAGGTTCTGGTTGACCGCGTAGTCCTGGATCTCCTGCACGGCGGTGTCGGTCAGCGTCATCGCCAGGCCGGCGCCGCGGTCGCGCTCGAGGTCACTGTACTCGAACTCGGGGAAGTCGCGGCTGATCAGGCGGCGGGCCTCGTCGCGATCTTCCTCGTTCATGAAGTCCATGTGGATCGAGCGTTCCTCGACCTCGGTATTGCGATAGCGGATCCGCTCGTCGCGCAGGGTCTCGCGCATGGCGCTGGCGTTGACCTCGAGGCGCTGGGTCAGGGCCGCCTTCATGTCGACCTCGAGCAGGAAGTGCACGCCGCCGCGCAGGTCCAGGCCCAGGGTCATGGGGGAGGCAGCCAGCGATTCCAGCCAGCCCGGGGTGGATTCGGCCAGGTTCAGCGCCACCACGTAGTCGTCGCCCAGGCGCTCGCTGAGCATGTCGCGGGCCTGGATCTGGTCGTCGGCGTTGTCGAGACGGATCAGCACGCTGCCAGCGTCGCGTTCGACGGACTGGATGCCGAGGCCGGCGTCGGTGAGGGAGCTCTCGAGCTGCTCGAGGCGGCGTTGGTCGAGGTTGAAGTCGCCCCCGTCGCTGCTGATCTGTACCGCCGGGTCCTCGGGGAAGAGGTTGGGGAGAGAGTAGATCAGGCCGACGGAGAGCACGAGGAGTATCAGCAGATACTTCCACAGGGGATAACGATTGAGCATGGGGGCCCTGCCCTCAGGTTGCTAATGATGGGACGGACGCTGCGCCATCACGAGCACCGGGCGGAGCCGGTCGGCCGGGCCCCGCCTCGGTGGTCGCAGGGCAGCCCGCACGGCCGGGTAGGCGTGCGGGCGCGGGGGCATCCGATCAGATGGACTTGAGCGTGCCCTTGGGCAGAACGGAAGCCACGGCGTTCTTCTGGACGCTGACCTCGGTGCCTTCGGCGATTTCCATGGACAGGAACTCGCTGTCTTCGCTGACCTTGGTGATGCGGCCCATCATGCCGCCGCCGATGACGATCTCGTCACCCTTGGACAGGCCGGCGATCAGCTGCTTGTGCTGCTTGGCCCGCTTGGCCTGCGGACGCCACAGCAGGAAGTAGAAGATCAGCACGAAGCCGACCAGCATCACGATCTGGGCGATGCCACCGCCCGGAGCGGCGCCAGCGTCCTGGGCCATGGCCGGGGAAATGAGGAAGTCCAGCATGTACGACGATCTCCTGAGTCGCGGGGAAACAAGACGCCTTCCAGCGGCGCTCGACGGCCGGCCACGGGGGCCGGCCGTCGATCAATTCGGAGCGGGGGGAACCGGCAGACCGCGCTGCGCGTAGAACCCTTCCACGAAGTTCGCCAATGTACCCGCTTCGATAGCACCGCGCAAACCAGCCATCAGGCGCTGGTAATGGCGCAGATTGTGGATGGTATTGAGCATCGAGCCGAGCATCTCGCCGCAGCGGTCGAGGTGATGCAGGTAGGCGCGGGAGAAGTTCTGGCAGGTGTAGCAGTCGCATGCCTCGTCCAGCGGACGGGTGTCGTGGCGGTGCTTGGCGTTGCGGATCTTGACCGTGCCTTCGCCGGTGAACAGGTGGCCGTTGCGCGCGTTGCGGGTCGGCATCACGCAGTCGAACATGTCGACGCCGCGGCGCACGCCCTCCACCAGGTCCTCCGGCTTGCCCACGCCCATCAGGTAGCGCGGCTTGTCGGCCGGCATCCATTCGGGCAGGTAGTCGAGTACCTTGATCATCTCTTCCTTGGGCTCGCCCACCGACAGGCCGCCGATGGCGTAGCCGTCGAAGCCGATCTTCTCGAGGCCCTCGAGCGAGGCCTCGCGCAGCTCGGGATACATGCCGCCCTGGATGATGCCGAACAGCGCCGAGGGCGAGTCGCCGTGGGCGTCGCGGGAGCGCCGGGCCCAGCGCAGCGACATCTCCATGGATTTCCGGGCCTCGTCCTCGGTGGCCGGGTAGGGCGTGCACTCGTCGAAGATCATCACGATGTCCGAGCCCAGCGAGCGCTGCACGGCCATCGATTCCTCGGGGCCCATGAACACCTTGGAGCCGTCCACCGGCGAGCGGAAGTGCACGCCCTGCTCGGTGATCTTGCGCATCTCGCCGAGCGAGAACACCTGGAAGCCGCCGGAGTCGGTGAGGATCGGCTTGTCCCACTGGGCGAAGTCGTGCAGGTCGCCGTGCGCCTCGATGACCTCGGTGCCCGGGCGCAGCCACAGGTGGAAGGTGTTGCCGAGGATGATCTCGGCGCCGATCTCCTTGACCGCCTCGGGCGTCATGCCCTTGACGGTGCCGTAGGTGCCCACCGGCATGAAGGCCGGCGTTTCCACGGTGCCTCGCGGGAAGCTGAGGCGGCCGCGGCGCGCCCGGCCATCACTGGCCAGGTGCTCGAAGTTCATGAAGCATTCGTCTCGCATGGGGTCTCTCGAAATTCGTCGAAGCGGTCGGCCGTATGGAGGGCCGGCAGGCTCGGGTCAGCGGGCGCGCGTCAGGAACATGGCGTCGCCGTAGCTGAAGAAGGCGTACTCTTCGTGCACCGCCTCGCGGTAGGCGGCCATCACCGTCTCATAGCCGGCGAAGGAGGACACCAGCATCAGCAGGGTCGACTCCGGCAGGTGGAAGTTGGTGATCAGGGCGTCGACCACCCGCCAGTCGTAGCCGGGATAGATGAAGATGTCGGTTTCGCCGCTGTAGGGCGCGATCTCGCCGTCGTCGCTCTTCAGGCAGGCCGATTCCAGGCAGCGCACGCTGGTGGTGCCCACCGCGATGACGCGGTTGCCCCGGGCGCGGGCGGCGCGCACCTGCTCGCAGACCGCCTCGGAGACCTCGATCCACTCGCTGTGCATCTCGTGGTCGCGGATGTCGTCGGCGCGCACCGGCTGGAAGGTGCCGGCGCCCACGTGCAGGGTGACGAAGGCGCTTTCCACGCCCTTCTCGGCCAGGGCCTCGAGCAGCGGCTCGTCGAAGTGCAGCCCCGCGGTGGGGGCGGCCACCGCGCCCTCGCGGCGGGCGTAGACGGTCTGGTAGCGCTCGCGGTCGGAGAGCTCGTCCTCGCGGGTGATGTAGGGCGGCAGCGGCATGTGGCCGTGCTGCTCCAGCAGCTCCACCAGCGGCGTCTCGCCGAGGAATCGCAGCTCGAACAGCGCCTCGCGGCGGCCCTCGACCACGGCGCGGATGCCGCCCTCGAACGCAATCTCGGTGCCGGGTTTGGGCGACTTGCTCGAGCGCAGGTGGGCCAGGCCGCGATGGGCGTCCAGCGGGCGCTCCAGCAGCATCTCGACGCGCCCGCCGCTGGCCTTGTGGCCGTGCAGTCGGGCCGGGATCACCCGGGTGTCGTTGAACACCAGCAGGTCGCCCGGATCGAGGGTCTCGAGCAGGTCGGGGAAGCGGCGGTGCGCGAGCGAGCCGCTCTCGCCGTCGACGCACAGCAGCCGGCAGTCGCTGCGTTGCTCGGAGGGATAGCGGGCGATCAGCGCCTCGGGGAGCTCATAGTGGAAATCGGCGCGCTGCATGGGGTGAAACGTCCGGATGGTGGGATGAGAAGGGCGGCTCGGCCGAGCCATTGGCAAGCCGCCTAGGATACCCTGTCGCCGCCGTGAAGTCAGGGGGCGCGATTGACCTCCCGCCCGGCCCACGTATAATGCAGCGCCGTTGCCGGTGTGGCGGAATTGGTAGACGCAGCGGATTCAAAATCCGCCGGGTGCAAGCCCTTGTCGGTTCGAGTCCGACCACCGGTACCACCAAATCAAGCACTTACTTCCCTCCTCGTGCTTGTTCTGAATTAGATAACTTTCAAGTACCCACAAGGTGTCCACGCCGGTCATCGCCTCGTCGTGCTCGTTGTCCTGTGCGCCCTTACTGCCCCGCGTCCCGGCTCTTGTGTCCGTCGAAAGCCCAAGCAGCGTTCATTTATCAGTTTTCATTGATTCACTGCGCCTCCCGTGGCGTGTGCATATTGGAAGGGTGTCGGCATCCCTCAGCCCGACACATCCCCGTATCCTTCGCGGCCCTCTCCGGCCGCGTTTTTTATGCCCGGAGGCCTGGCCCGGAGGATGGCGTTACGCCTAAAGATAAAAAATATTCGCATTTGCATTGACGGGCGAGCGAGGAACGCTTACGTTGAGGACGTGGCGTTGATGAACCGCCACGGCTGACGGCCGCTAGGGTCAGCGGTTGTCGGCTTCTCCTCATTGCTAGTCACGGTCTCTCGCCGCCTCCTCAGGGCGGCTTTTTTTGGTCCTGCATTTCTTTCCGTGTAGTAGGTATTTCATCGAGCGAAAACGCCGCGATTTTCATTGAATCGATTCATCGGAAAAGACACTTCATTGACCTGAATCAGTTGTTTTCCTGGTGTCGAAACGATGCGGGTGGGTTTTGTCTACGTTATTGTTTTTCCTGACGATGAACGCTCGTATACAACACTTGTTTAAGCTCAGATATGACCCTTTTCATTAGCCCTTACTGGAACATCGTTCGCTGACTATCGATGGATAATCATGGGGTGTCGTTATTTCCTGCACGACACATTCCCTGTTTTGGCAGCGGCCTCTTGTTGGGCCGCTGTTTTTTTATCGGTCGACAACGGCTCGTGGCGGTGGGTGATGGCCGCGCCGGTTGGGGCATCAGTCGAGGCTGGTATCGCGAATGGCGGCGTTGATCAGGCAGTAGAGGCCGTAGCTCGCCAGTCCCAGGGCGACCGCACCGAGCAGCCAGGGGCCGAAGGGCTGGGCGGCCAGCACGTTGAGTGCGCCGCCGAGGCCCTGAGCCTCGCTCGGGTCGGTGCGCCAGGCCGCGAGGCACAGGAACAGGCCGATCATCTGGAACACCAGGCCGCGGGCGCAGAGCCCCCAGCGGGTGACGATGTCGGCCAGCCGCCGCTGCAGCGGTCCCAGGTCCTGGCGATACCAGTTCTTGAGGTAGGTCTGCCGCATGGCTCGCCACAGCTGCCGCAGGCCGATGGCGATGAATACCAGGCCGACGGCGAAGATCACGTAGAGCCCGCCCTGATGGCCCATCACCTGGGCGGTATGGTCGCTGGCCGTGCCGTTGTTCGTGGCCTCGGCGGCGTCGCGCAGCAGGTCGAGGCAGTAGACGCTGAGGCTGGCGTGGATGAGCCCGCTGATCAGAAAGCCCAATCGGGTGACCAGCCCCTTGAGGCCGTGCCCGACGTCCTCGGTGTCCAGCAGGGCCTGGAGCAGACGCCAGGCGGCATAGGCGGCGAGTCCGCCTCCGAGCCCGGTGATCATCAGGTCGCCGAACGGTTGGCGGGCCAGGCCGAACAGGGCCTCCTTGGTGCCGACATTGTCGCCACCCAGGCCGATCGCCGCCAGGAAGGCAAGGCCGCCCACCAGCAGGTAGACGATGCCCTTGGCGGTGTAGCCGGCGCCCGCGGCCAGGGCGACGGTCCGCGCCAGTCGTGAATCGGGTCTTGGCATCGCGGGCTCCGGGGTCGCGGTGTCAGGCGAGGCCGATGATCACCAGGGCCAGGGTCGTGCCGGTCAGCAGATAGGCCGCCAGTACCATCAGGCCGTCTTCGGCGAGCAGCGCCAGGCCGAAGAGCGTCAACGCCAGGCCGCCGCCGTTGGCGGAGAAGGGCACCAGTTCCATCGGCGGCATGGCCAGCCCGATCAGCAGGCAGGTCAGGGCTACCGGCAGGTGGGCCGGAGCGCGGGTGAGCCAGACCAGCCGCGCCTGCAGGATGCGATCAACCCAGCGGGCGGGGCGCAACAGTCCGTCGGTGACCCGCACGAAGCGTGCCCGGGAGACCCGCCGCTCAAGCAGGAAGCGTGGCAGCCAGAAGTGCTTGCGGCCCATCAGCAGCTGGGCCGCCACCAGCACCACCAGGCTGGCCATCAGGGTGGGCACCCCGGGGATGTCGCCGATCAGCGGGGCCAGGGTGATGAGCCCCGCGATCAGCAGTAAGGGCGCGAAGCTGCGCCGGCCCGCCGTGTCGAGGATCGCCTCCAGGCTCACGTCGTCTCGTTGCCGCCCGGCCTGCTGTACCTGGGTGATCAGCGTGGTCAGGCTGTTGGGCCTGTCCTGGGGCGGAGCTTGCTGGGCGTCGTCGCTCATGCGGTCCTTGGCGTTCGGGTCGGGGAGGGGCGCCCTGCCGGGCAACCCACGACACGATATCGTATGATGTCCGGCCCGTCCTTACCCGCCTCGCCGGGGAAGCCGGGCGAGGCCAGGGAGGCCCTGCTGGGCGGAGGCGTCGCCGCCCCATCATCGACTCAAGGAGACCGTCATGCCGTTTTCGTTATGGATGTCGCTGGCCGCGATCTGTGCCATGGGCGCGATGTCGCCGGGGCCGAGCCTGGCCATGGTGCTGCGTCATACCCTGGGCGGTGGGCGCGTGCCGGGCATCGCGGCGGCGATCTCGCACGCGCTGGGGGTGGGGCTCTACGCGCTGCTCACCGTGTGGGGGCTGGGCGAGCTGATCGTGCGCTTCCCGACGCTGTTCCAGGCGGTCACCTGGGGCGGGGCGGCCTACCTTGCCTGGCTGGGCATCAAGGCGCTGCGCGCCGGCCGCGGTGGGGCGGTGAACGCCCAGGCGGTCGCCACCACCCGAGGCCAGGCCGCCCGCGACGGCATGCTGGTGGCGCTTGCCAATCCCAAGCTGATCCTCTTCTTCGTGGCCCTGCTCAGCCAGTTCGTGACCCCGGACATGAGCCTGGCGGCCCGGGCGATCATCGTGCTCACGGCGGTGATCATCGACGGCGGCTGGTACGTGCTGGTGGCCGTCGGTCTCTCCCATTCGCGGGTGCTGCCCTGGCTGCAGGCCCGGGCGCACTGGATCAACCGCATCACCGGGCTGCTGCTGCTGGCCCTGGCGCTGCGGGTGGTGTCCGGGCCGATCCTCTAGCCCGCTCGATTTCGCTCGCCGGCCTCAGTTCGGCAGGCGGGCGAGAATCTCGTCCAGCGGCGCATCGGGGGGCAGCACCCCGTAGGCGCCGCCGGCATGCTCGCCCAGCCGGCTACGGCAGAAGCTGTGGCTCACCGCCGGTGGGGCATGGCGCAGCAGCAGTGCGGCTTGCAGGCACTGGGCGAGGCGCTGGGTCAGCCAGCGGGCGCGTGGCTCGAGCGTCTCGGGCGGCTCGTTCATCAGGCCCTCCAGTCCGGCCTGGGCGCGGTCGAGCTCGGCGGACTCGCCCTTCACCGCATCCCACTCCACGCGCAGCGCGGCCAGCGCCTCGGGATGACGGCCGAGCACGCGCAGCACGTCCAGGCAGATCACGTTGCCGGAGCCCTCCCAGATCGAGTTGACCGGCGCCTCGCGGTAGAGCCGCGCCAGCGGCGTTTCCTCCACGTAGCCGATGCCGCCGAGGCACTCCATGGCCTCGGCCAGGAAGCCCGGCGCGCGCTTGTTGTGCCAGTACTTGGCCAGCGCCGGCAGCAGCCGGGCCAGGGCGCGTTCGTGGTCGTCGCCTCGCGCGGCCCCGTCGAAGGCCCGGGCGGTGCGCAGCGTCAGCGCCACGCCGGCTTCCACCTCCAGGCTCATGTCGGCGATCAGCGTGCGCATCAGGGGCTGTTCCGCCAGCCGCCGCCCGAAGGCCTGGCGATGGCGCACGAAGCGCCAGGCCTCGACGAGCCCCTGGCGCATCATCGCCACCGGTGCGGTGGCAGCATCCAGCCGGGTCTGCTGCACCATCGACAGGATGGTCGCCACGCCGCGGTCGGGCTCGCCCAGCGGCCGGGCCCAGGCGTCGCGGTACTCGATCTCCGCCGAGGCGTTGGCACGGTTGCCGCACTTGTCCTTGAGGCGCTGCAGCTCGATGGGATTGCGCGTGCCGTCCGGGGCGAAACGCGGCACCAGGAAGCAGCCGAGACCCTCGTCGGTCTGGGCCAGGGTCAGGAAGGCGTCGGACATGGGCGCGCTGCAGAACCACTTGTGGCCGGTCAGCCGCCAGCCGTCGCCGGTGGATTGTGCCCGGGTGGTATTGGCACGCACGTCGCTGCCGCCCTGTTTCTCGGTCATCGCCATGCCGAAGGTCAGGGCGCTCTTCTGCTCCGCGGGCAGCGGGCGAGGATCGTAGTCCCAGGCCAGCAGCTTCGGCGCCCACTCGGTCATGGCCTCGGGCGAGGCGCGCAGCGCCGGCAGGGCGGCGTGGGTCATGGTTACCGGGCAGCAGAAGCCCGGCTCGGCCTGGGTCAGCAGATAGAGGGCGGCGACGTGGGCCTGGTGCCCGCCGCGGCCCTCCTCCTGCCAGGCCACGGCGTGCCAGCCGTGGTCCATCGCCAGGTGCATCAGTTCGTGATAGGCGGGATGATAGACGACCTCGTCCAGGCGCCGGCCGTGCCGGTCGAACAGCCTGAGTTCGGGCGGGTGGTGATTCGCCGCCTCGCCCAGTGCCTGCACGCGCCGGCTGCCGACCTCACGGCCCAGCGAGGCCAGTCGGCGGGCGACCCAGTCCGGTGCCTCCCGCGCCAGCGCCTCCTGGAGCGGAATGTCGTCGACGAGGGCGTCGCGGTCCTCGGGCGGGGGCGGCTGGTTGGCCACCGTGTGGGTGGCCAGCCGGTCGCGGGGCGCGTGATCGTGCATGGCGGACCTCCGGCCAGCGGTCTCTCCTGAGCATGGCGGCTGCCGGCGGGCCGGTCAAAGCCGGCGAGGCGATGACGCGTGACGCTCGGGGCCTGACTGAGTAGGCTGAAGGCATTTCATCGGAGAGCCACGATGACCGACGACGCCCTGGCGCCCGCGCCGCTGCCTGCCCCCCGCATCGCCGATGAGAGCATCCAGCTGGTGGACGCCCACAACCGGCCCTGCGGCAGTGCTTCCCGGGCCACCATGCGCCGCTATCGCTACTGGCATCGCGCCACCTACATCGTGGTGCGCAACGCCGCCGGCGAGCTGTGCGTGCAGCGTCGCACCCTGACCAAGGAGGTGTTCCCGGGCGGTCTCGACCTGGCCGCCGGCGGCGTGGTCGGGGCCGGGGAATCGGTACACCAGGCCGCGCGGCGCGAGCTGGCCGAGGAGCTGGGCATCATCGGCGAGCCGCTGCGTCACGTGCTGGAGTTCGTGTATGACGCCGATGGCCACCACATCTTCGGCAGCGCCTATCTGGTCGACTACGACGGGCCGCTCACGCTGCAGGCCGAGGAGGTCGCCGATGCCTTCTGGTGTTCGCCCGAAGAGGCGCTGGCGCTGGATGGCGTGACGTCGGATACCCGCCAGGCGGTGGAGACCCTGTGGCAGCGCGGGCGGCTGGAGGCGGGCGCGTGAATCGGCCGCTCGCACGTTATCCGGCATCGCTCTGACGTCGTGCTGGCACGGTCGCGCCGGGACTGGCGTCCCGCCATGCGGCGTGGCATCGTGGAGGATCAGACTGCGAGCACGCGCCATGAGCATCCATGATCACGATTGCCACACTTCCCATGGCGAGCCCTTCAACCTGCGCGCCCTGCGCGGCCAGGTACTGCTGATCGTCAACGTGGCGAGCAAATGCGGCTTCACCCCCCAGCTGCGCGACCTCGAGCGGCTCTATCGCCGCTACCGCGATCGCGGCTTCACCGTGCTGGCCTTTCCCTGCAACCAGTTCGCCCACCAGTCGCCGGAATCGGCCCAGGCCTTCTGCGCCTTCGGCGAGCGGGAATATGGCGTGACCTTCCCGCTGATGGAGAAGGTCAAGGTCAACGGTGGTGGCACCCATCCGCTGTTCGTCGAGCTCAAGCGAGCGGCGCCGGGGGTGCTGGGCACGGGAATGATCAAGTGGAACTTCACCAAGTTCCTGGTGGGGCGCGACGGCCGGGTGATCCGGCGTTTCTCGCCGCGGGACGGCGAGGCGACATTGATCGAGGCGCTGGAGCAGGCGCTCGACGAATCCTGAGTCGTCAGGAGGGCACGTCCCGGCCACGGGCGATCATCAGCCGCTCCATCAGCTCGTTGAAGCGATGGCGGGCCATCATGGTGGTCAGCCCCGAGAACAGCGCCCAGGTCCGGCGTCGCCAGCCGGTCAGCCGCAGGTTGTGGGCCACCAGGCGCTTCATCAGCCGGTAGTCGTCGAACTCGCGCCATTCGCCGGCCACCGACATCTGCTGGCGGGTCAGCACCGGCGCCAGCTCCAGGCGGAATACCCATTCCAGCTCGCGCTCGCTCAGACCGTGGCGCTCGATCTCCTCGATCATGCGCGCGTAGTCGGTCTCCCGCGGTTCCCGCTCCAGCCACAGTGGCGCCAGCGCCAACCAGAGGTCGCCGCGCGTGTCGACGAGGGTCTGTGCGTCCATGGGATCTCCTGAGGGTGGGGGGATGGCGAGCATCCTGCCCCAGCCGGCGGCCGCGCTCAAGGGCGGACAGCGCCGGGCGAGGCCGCTAGAATGTCGCCACGTACGAATTTCCTTTCACCGGGGCGGCGCTTGTCCGGCGCCCCGCTGCGAACGCCAAGAGGTCTAACGTGATCATCAAGCCCAAGGTCCGCGGTTTCATCTGCACCACCACTCACCCCGTCGGCTGCGAGCAGAACGTGCTCGAGCAGATCGAGGCGACCCGCGCCCGCAACCTGGACAAGAGCGCTGGGCCGAAGAAGGTGCTGGTGATCGGCGCCTCCAGCGGCTACGGCCTCTCCGCGCGCATCACCGCGGCCTTCGGCTACGGCGCCGATACCCTGGGCGTGTTCTTCGAGAAGCCGGGCACCGAGAAGAAGCCGGGCACCGCCGGCTGGTACAACGCCGCGGCCTTCGACAAGTTCGCCAAGCAGGAAGGGCTGTACAGCAAGTCCATCAACGGCGACGCCTTTTCCCACGAGGCCCGCGAGCAGGCCATCGAGCTGATCAAGCAGGACATGGGCCAGGTCGACCTGGTGGTCTACTCGCTGGCCTCGCCGGTGCGCAAGCTGCCGGACAGCGGCGAAGTGAAGCGCTCCAGCCTCAAGCCGATCGGCGAGACCTACCGTGCCACCGCCATCGACACCAACAAGGACGCCATCATCGAGGCCGAGGTGGAGCCGGCGACCCAGCAGGAGATCGACGACACCACCGCGGTGATGGGCGGCGAGGACTGGGAGCTGTGGATCGACGCCCTGGACAAGGCCGGCGTGCTGGCCGAAGGCGCCAAGTCGGTGGCCTTCAGCTACATCGGCACCGAGATCACCTGGCCTATCTACTGGCACGGCGCCCTGGGCAAGGCCAAGGAAGACCTCGATCGCGCCGCCGGCGAGATCGACAAGCGCCTGGCCAAGCAGGGCGGCAGCGCCAACGTGGCGGTGCTGAAGTCCGTGGTCACCCAGGCCAGCGCGGCCATCCCGGTGATGCCGCTCTACATCGCCATGGTCTACAAGGTGATGAAGGAGCAGGGCCTGCACGAGGGCACCATCGACCAGCTCAACCGCCTGTTCGGCGAACGGCTCTATTCATCGCAAGGGCAGGGCGGCAGCGCCGACACCGACGAGGCCGGCCGCCTGCGCCTCGACGACTGGGAGCTGCGCGACGATGTCCAGCAGGCCTGCAAGGACCTGTGGCCGCAGGTGACCACCGACAACCTGTTCGACATCACCGACTATGCTGGCTACAAGCACGAGTTCCTGAAGCTGTTCGGCTTCGAGCGCGACGACGTCGACTACGACGCCGACGTGGAAACCGAGCGGGACTTCGATGTCGTGAACCTGTAACGGGGCCCGGCGTGCCGGCGTCCCGTTTCCCGACCCACGCGCCCGGGAGGTGCCTATGGATACCAGGGAAAGCAAGACGCCGGACGAGGAGCTGGAGCACCTGCACGAGGTCAGCCAGCCCGAGGACTACGACCACCCCGAGCCGGACGTGGAGCAGCCCGAGGCCCGCGAGCCCGACAGCGGCATGGCCTGGCTGCTGCCCGCGCTGATCGTGGTGGTGGCGGTGGTCGTCGTCGGCCTGCTGGTGATCGGCCTGGCCGACTGAGCCTCCATCGTGCGCGACGCCGGGCCCTGTGCCCGGCGTCGTCGTGTCCGCACGGCTGTTACGCCCGGCGCCTTCGGCCTAGAATGGGGCTCTGTTCCGCCCGCGAGAGAACCCCCATGCCCGACGCTTCACCCCTTGCATCCGCCGTGCCGCTGTCCCGGCACGTGGGCGTGGTGGTGCTGCCGGGCTTCTCCCTGCTCGCCCAGGCCTGCGCCACCGAGCCGCTGGTGGTGGCCAATCGCCTGGCGGAGCGCAGCCTCTACCGGCTCTCCACCTATGCGATCGACGCGCGTCCGGTGCCCAGCGCCGCCGGCCAGGCGCTGGTGCCCGAGGCCTCGGCCGGCGAGCCCGACCAGGCCCTCGACATGCTGCTTGTCTGTGCCCCCGGGCCGCTCTCCGGCAGCGTGCCCGAGGCGCTGCTCGAGTGGCTGCGCCGCCTGGCCGCCGCCCGGGTGGTGCTGGGCGGCATCGGCGGCGGCACCGAGGTGCTGGCCCGGGCCGGCGTGCTCGAGGGCTACCGGGCGACCCTGCCCTGGACGCGCTTCGAGGCCTTCGCCCGCGACTACCCGCGGGTGCGCCTCTCCCAGCAGCTGTTCGAGATCGACCGCGACCGCCTGACCTGCGGCGGCGGCACCGCGGCCATGGACATGATGATGACGCTGATCGGCAGCCAGCACGGCGCCGAGCTGGCCGAACGCATCTCCGAGCACTTCGTGCTCGAGCGCATCCGCATGGGTGACGAGCCGCAGCAGGTGCCGCTGCGCACCCGGCTGGGCAACGCCCCGCAGAGCCTGATCGACGCCGTGGCGCTGATGGAGTCCAACATCGAGGAGCCGCTGACCACCCACGAGCTGGCCGAGCACCTGGGCATCTCGCGGCGCCAGCTCGAGCGGCTGTTCAAGAAGCACCTGCAGGCGGTGCCCAGCCGCTACTACCTCAACCTGCGCCTCCAGCAGGCCCGCAAGCAGCTGCGCGAGAGCGACCGCCCGGCCGGCGAGATCGCCCTGCAGACCGGCTTTTCCTCGGCGGCGCACTTCTCCACCGCCTATCGCAACCACTTCGGCATCACGCCCCGGGAAGAGCGTCTGGGCTGAGGGCTTCGATATCGTCAGCCGTGCTTTTGCGCCAGCAGGGCGCGAAACAGCGTGCCCATCATCACCGGCCGGTCGGCCTCGACGGCGAAGCCGGCGTCGTCCAGCAGCGGCCGCGCCTGGCGGGTGATGTCGGTGGCGATGGCCGAGGTGACGAGGTTCAGCGCGCGTCGGCCGAGCCCGGCCGGACGCGCGTCGGCCTGGAACTTGTCCATCACGCACAGCTGGCCGTTGTCGGCCAGCACCCGGTGCGCCTCGGCGAGGCCGCGGGCCGGGTCGGGCATCACCGCCAGGATCAGGTGCATCACCACCACGTCGAAGTGGCCCTCGGGATAGTCGAGGGCCTCGGCGTCCATCACCTCGGCCTGGACGTCGCGATGCAGCGCCTCGGCGCGCCGTTCGAGGCGCCGGACCATGGCCGGGCTGAGATCGGTGGCGTGCAGTTCGATGTCCCGTGGCAGCCAGGGCAGGTCGAGCCCGGTGCCGGCACCCACCAGCAGCACGCGCATGCCGGGGCGCCAGTGCACCTGTCCGAGCGCGGCCTGCCGGGCGCGGCGGAAGGCGCTCTCGGCCACGGCATCGTAGATCGGGGCATAGGCGTCGTAGCGCAGCCGGTTCCAGGCGGTGGTATTGAACATCCAGAAGCCTCCTCGGTCTGGCGTCACCTTAGCCGATCGCACCGTGAGCCGCCTCGACGGGCGCCTGCCTTTTTCACAAGTCGTCGTCCCATTGCTGAAAGACCCTCGGCAGGGGGCTCCCTATACTCGAATGATCCCCGATTCATCCTGAACGAGTTCGGCTCGAGACAACGGAGAACGTCATGACCCACACCCCGACCCGCAGCGATTTCAACCAGTACATGGTGCCCAACTACTCGCCGCAGAAGACCATCCCGGTGCGCGGCGAGGGCAGCCGCTTGTGGGATCAGGAAGGTCGTGAGTACATCGACTTCGCCGGCGGCATCGCGGTGAACGCCCTGGGCCACTGCCATCCGGTGCTGGTGAACGCGCTCAAGGCGCAGGCCGACAAGCTGTGGCACCTCTCCAACGTCTATACCAACGAGCCGGCACTCGAGCTGGCGCGTACCCTGGTCGAGCGGACCTTCGCCGACAAGGTCTTCCTGTGCTCCTCCGGGGGCGAGGCCAACGAGGCCGCGCTGAAGCTGGCGCGCCGCTGGGCCTACAACACCCATGGCGAGCACAAGGACAAGATCATCTCCTTCCGCCAGTCGTTCCACGGCCGCACCTTCTTCACCGTCAGCGTCGGCGGCCAGCCCAAGTACGCCCAGGGGTTCGGGCCGGTGCCGGGCGGCATCATTCATGCCGAGTTCAATGACCTCGAGGCGGTGCGCGAGCTGATGGGCGACGACACCTGCGCGGTGATGGTCGAGCCGATGCAGGGCGAGGGCGGCATCCTGCCCGCCGACCCCGAGTTCCTGCAGGGCCTGCGTGCGCTGTGCGACGAGCACGACGCCCTGCTGATCTTCGACGAGGTGCAGACCGGCGTGGGCCGTTCCGGCACGCTGTTCGCCTACATGCAGTACGGCGTGACCCCGGACATCCTGAGCAGTGCCAAGTCGCTGGGCGGCGGCTTCCCGGTGGGCGCCATGCTGACCACCGACCGTATCGCGCCGGCCATGGCCATCGGTACCCACGGCTCCACCTACGGCGGCAATGCCCTGGCCTCCGCCGTGGCCCTGGCTGCCGTGGAGCACATCGACACCCCCGAGGTGCTGGAGGGCGTCAAGCGTCGCCACGACCTGTTCCGCGAGCACCTCGAGACCATCAATCGCAAGCACGGCGTGTTCAATGAAATTCGCGGCATGGGCCTGCTGATCGGCGCCGAGATGGCCGACGAATACGAGGGCCGCGCCAAGGACATCCTGCCGCTGGCCATCGACGAGGGCCTGATGGCGCTGGTCGCCGGCCCCAACGTGCTGCGCATGGCGCCGTCGCTGGTGATCCCCGAGGCCGACATCGCCGAGGGCATGGCGCGCCTGGAGCGGGCCATCGCCCGGCTGGTGGCATCCGAGTGAGCCGCGGCCACGCCATGGACGCATCGGAATCATCCGCGGGAGGCCAAGCCATGCTGGTCGTACGTCCCACCCGGCCGGCGGACCTGCCGGCCCTGGAGCGGCTGGCGGGCAACGCCTCGCCGCGCCTGACCAACCTGCCGGCCCATCGAGACCGCCTCGAGGAGCGCATCATGCGCTCCCAGCGGGCCTTCGAGGCCGAGGTGGAGTTCCCCGGCGACGAGCACTACACCTTTGTGCTCGAGGACCTGGAGCGCGGCGAGGTGGTGGGCACCGCCACCGTGCGTGCCCAGGCCGGCGCCCGGGAGGCCTATTACACCTATCGCCAGGAAACCCTGATTCACGCCTCGCAGCAGCTCGACGTGCGCCGCGAGGTGCAGACCCTGTCGCTGTCCCACGAGGTCTCCGAGGCGAGCCTGCTGTGCGCCTACTCGCTGGACCCGCGCTACCGCGGCACCAGTGCCGAGAGCCTGCTGCGCCGGGCGCGGCTGATGTTCATCGCCCAGTACCCGGAGCGCTTCGCCGAGATCCTGGCGATGGCCTTTCCCGGCTTCCTGGACGACGACCAGCAGTCGCCGTTCTGGAACAGCGTGGGGCGTCACTTCTTCCAGCGCGACTACCAGGAGATCAACTACGTGGCCGGGGTCCGCTCGAAGAGCTTCATCGCCGAGGTGATGCCCCAGTTCCCGCTCTACCTGGCGTTGCTCACGCCCCAGGCGCGGGCCGCCATCGGCCGTGAGCACCCGGACCACGAGGCGGCACTCGACGAGATGCTGGCCGAGGGCTTTCTGCGTTCGCGCCACGTCGACATCTTCGATGCCGGCCCGGTGATCAAGGCCGAGCGCGAGCGGCTCGAGAGCTTCCGCCGCGCCGCCTGGCACCCGGTCCGCATCCGCCCGGCCCACTCGCTGCCGGACGCCGAGCCGGCGATGGTCGCCAACCAGCGTCTCGACGACTTCCGCTGCGTGGTGGCGCGCTATGCGCTGTCGCCCACCGGCCAGCTGATGCTGTCGCCGGAGCACGCCGAACGGCTCGGCGTGGAGGAGGGACGCGCCGTGCTGGCCGCGCCGCTGGGCCTGCCGGGCGATGCCCACGACCCGGGCTACGACGAGGGAGAGCTGTGATGCGCATTCGACCGATCGCCCCGTCCGACCTGGACGAGCTGCAGGCGGTGGCCCGGGAGACCGGGGTGGGCTTCACCTCGCTGCCCGACAACCGCGACTTCCTGGCCGCCAAGATCGACACTGCGGTCAGCGCCTTCGCCCAGCAGACGCCGGTGGACCAGCGACTCTACTTCTTCGTGCTCGAGGACGAGGCCAGCGGCAAGCTGGCCGGTTGCTGCGCTATCGAGGGCCAGGTGGGCCGCGAGGTGCCCTTCTATCACTATCGGCTGGGCACCCTGGCGCACTCCTCGGTGCAGCTCGACCTGCACCGCACCATCGACACCCTGTTCCTGAGCTCGGACCACACCGGCGACGCCGAGGTGGCCTCGCTGTTCCTGCGCCCCGAGTATCGCGGCGGCGACCGCCGGCACGAGCGCAACGGCGCGCTGCTGTCGATGGTGCGCTGGCTGTTCATGGCCCAGTTCCGCGACAGCTTCCCCGACAAGGTGCTGGCCGAGATGCGCGGGAGGTTCGACGCCGAGGGCAGGAGCCCGTTCTGGGAGTGCCTGGGCAGCAACTTCTTCCCCATGGACTTCAACGAGGCCGACCGGCTCACGGGGCTGGGGCAGAAGAGCTTTATCGGCGAGCTGATGCCCAAGTTCCCGATCTACACCCCCTTCCTCTCCGAGGAGGCCCGGGCCTGCATCGGCGAGGTCCACGAGCACACCCGCCCGGCGCTGGCGATGCTCAAGAAGGAGGGCCTGCGCTGGGAAGGGTTCATCGACATCTTCGATGGTGGCCCCACCGTGGAGGCCTACATCGACGACGTGCGCGGCGTGCGCCTGTCGCGGACCTGCCGCGTGGAGATCAAGGCCGATGAACTCGAGCAGGCCGAACGGCCGCGCTGGCTGGCCGCGACCACCTCCATGGCCGGCTTCCGCGCGGCCTGGCTGGGCCGCGGACCCGACGACGACGGCGTGGTGACGCTGAGCGAGGCCGAGGCGGCACGCCTCGAGGTCGCCGCCGGCGACACCCTGCGTATTCTGGATAGCGACGAGGAGGCGTGATGAAGGCGATGCAACGGCTGCTGATCGGCGGCGAGTGGCATGAGGGCGAGGCCGAGGGCTTCGCCAAGCAGGACCCGGTCTCGGGCGAGACGCTGTGGCAGGGCCACGCCGCCTCCGAGGCTCAGGTGGGCGCCGCCGTCGAGGCCGCCCGTGCCGCCTTCCCGGCCTGGGCGCGGCGCACGTTCGAGGAGCGCCAGGCGCTGGTCGAGCGCTTCCGCGAGGTGCTCGAGAGCCACCGCGAGGACCTGGCCACGGCGATCGCCGGCGAGACCGGCAAGCCGCTGTGGGAGGCTCGCACCGAGGTCGGCGCGATGATCGGCAAGGTGGCGATCTCGATCCGCGCCTACCAGGAGCGCACCGGCGAGCGCGAGCGCGACCTGGGCGAGGCCCGGGCGGTGCTGCGCCATCGGCCCCACGGCGTGATGGCGGTGTTCGGCCCCTACAACTTCCCCGGCCACCTGCCCAACGGCCACATGGTGCCGGCGCTGCTGGCCGGCAATACCGTGGTCTTCAAGCCCAGCGAGCAGACCCCACTGACCGCCGACCTGACGCTGCAGTGCTGGCGCGAGGCCGGCCTGCCCGAGGGCGTGATCAATCTGGTGCAGGGCGCGGCCCCGGTGGGTCAGGCGCTGTCCTCCCACACCGGCATCGACGGCCTGCTGTTCACCGGCAGCGCCAAGGTCGGCGGCCTGCTGCACCAGCAGTTCGCCGGCCAGATGGACAAGATCCTGGCCCTCGAGCTCGGCGGCAACAACCCGCTGGTGATCAAGGACGTGCCCGACCAGGACGCCGCCGTGCTGACCATCCTGCAGTCGGCGTTCCTGTCCGGCGGCCAGCGCTGCACCTGCGCGCGCCGGCTGATCGTGCCGGAAGGGCAGGTGGGTGATCACCTGCTCGATGCCCTGTCAGATGCCATCTCGCGGCTCCACGTGGCCGGCCAGTTCAGCGAGCAGGCGCCGTTCTACGGCGGCCTGGTCAGCGTGGCCGCCGCCGACGGCCTGCTGGCGGCCCAGGACGACCTCGAGGCCCGCGGCGGCAGCGTGCTCGCGCGCATGCAGCGCCTGGAGGAGAACACCAGCCTGCTCACGCCTGCGCTGATCGACGTCACCGGCCTGGAGGTGCCCGACGAGGAGCACTTCGGCCCGCTGCTCAAGGTCCATCGCTACCGCGACTGGGACGAGGCGATGGCACTGGCCAACGACACCCGCTACGGCCTCTCCGCCGGGCTGATCGGCGGCGAGCGCGAGGACTGGGACGACTTCCTGCTGCGCATCCGCGCCGGCATCGTCAACTGGAACCGCCAGACCACCGGTGCCTCCGGCGACGCGCCCTTCGGCGGCGTGGGCGACAGCGGCAACCATCGCCCCAGTGCCTATTACGCGGCCGACTACTGCGCCTACCCCGTGGCCTCCATGGAAAGCGAGGCGCTGAGCCTACCCGACAAGCTGCCGCCGGGGGTGACGCTGTGAGCCAGGACATGATGCCCAACCCGACCAAGGCACTCCGAGTGCCTGCTTATATAAGCCCAGCGGACTACTGCGCCTACCCCGTGGCCTCCATGGAGAGTGAGGCGCTGAGCCTACCCGACAAGCTGCCGCCGGGGGTGACGCTGTGAACCGGGAGACCGACATGACCGTGCGCGAGGTCAACTTCGACGGCCTGGTGGGCCCGACCCACAACTACTCGGGCCTGGCCCACGGCAACGTGGCCTCGATGAGCCACGAGGGGCTGGTGGCCAATCCCCGCGAGGCCGCGCTGCAGGGCCTCGAGAAGATGAAGTCGCTGATGGACGCCGGCTATGCCCAGGGCGTGCTGCCGCCCCAGCAGCGCCCGGACCTGGGCGCGCTGCGCGAGCTTGGCTTCGCCGGCAGCGATGCCCAGGTGCTGGCCCGGGCCGCTGACGAGGCGCCCCAGGTGCTGCGCGCGGTGTGCTCGGCCTCCAGCATGTGGACCGCCAATGCCGCCACGGTGACGCCCAGCGTCGATGCGCCGGACGGCCGGGCGCACTTCACGCCGGCCAACCTGCAGTCGAGCTTCCACCGCTACCTGGAGCCGGCCACCACCGGCCGGGTTCTGGCGTCGATTTTCGCCGACGAGGCCCGCTTCGCCCATCATCCGGTGCTGCCGGCGACCCCGGCCTTCTCCGACGAGGGTGCGGCCAACCACACCCGGCTGGCCGGCGACCACGGTGAGCCGGGCGTGCACCTGTATGTCTATGGCCGTCAGGCGTTCGGCGGCGACGGCATCGCACCGCGGCGCTATCCGGCCCGCCAGACCCTCGAGGCCAGCCAGGCGGTGGCCCGTCAGCACGGCCTCGGCGATGCCCAGACGGTGTTCGCCCAGCAGCATCCCGAGGCCATCGACGCCGGCGTCTTCCACAACGACGTCATCGCCGTGGGCAACGGCCCGGTGCTGCTCTATCACGAATATGCCTTCCGCGACGAGGCGGGCACCCTGGACGCGCTGCGTGAGCGCATGGCCTCGCCGCTGATTCCGGTGCGGGTGCCGGTGGAGGCGGTGAGCCTGGACGACGCCGTCGCCTCGTACCTGTTCAACTCCCAGCTGCTCAGCAACCCGGACGGCACCATGACGCTGGTGGTGCCCGGCGAATGCCAGGAGCGCGAGGCGGTGTGGCGCTGCCTGCAGGACCACCTGCTGGCGGGCCACAACCCCATCTCCGAGGTGGTGGTGAAGGACGTCAAACAGTCGATGCGCAACGGCGGCGGCCCCGCCTGCCTGCGGCTGCGGGTGGCGCTCTCCGAGGCCGAGCGCGCCGCGCTCTCCGGCCGGGTGCTGCTCGACGACGCCCTGCACGGCGAGCTCGTCGCCTGGGTCGAGCGTCACTACCGCGATCGCCTGGCCCCGGCCGATCTGGCCGACCCGGCGCTCGCCAGCGAGACCCTCGCCGCCCTGGACGAGCTCACCGGCCTTCTCAGGCTGGGCAGCGTCTACCCCTTCCAGCGCTGATCCGGGGTCGCCCGGCGGATCGACTGGCCCCGCTCGACGCGGGGCTTTTTCATGGCGCAGGGCATGACGCGATGCATCAGGAACATCGGGCCATTGCTATGCTGGTGGCGAGCACGAACCGGGAGGCGTGACGTGACGGGATGGGTCTACTGGCTGGACATGGCGGGGGTGATCGTCTTCGCGCTTTCCGGGGTGATCCTCGCCTGCCGCTCGCGCATGGATCCCTTCGGCATGCTGGTACTGGCCGCGATGACGGGTATCGGCGGTGGCACCCTGCGCGACCTGGTGCTCGGCGTGCGGCCGGTGTTCTGGGTCGGCGACCCCGCCTACCTGTGGGTGATCCTGGCCACGGTGGGACTGTCGATTCTCGGCTTCCACTATATCCATCGCCTGTCGCGGGTCTTCCTGCCGGTGGCCGATGCCTTCGGCCTGGCGCTGTTCACCGTGATCGGCACTCACAAGGCCCTCACCCTGGACGCGCCCGGCGTGGTCGCGGTGCTGATGGGGCTGCTGACCGGCGTGGCCGGCGGCATGATGCGCGACGTGCTGGCGCGCCGCGTGCCCATGGTGCTGCGCCAGGAGATCTACGCCACTGCCGCCATTGCCGGCGGGGTGGTGCTGGTGGGCCTGGACGCGCTGGGAACGCCCTTCGTGTTCAACGTGGCGGCGTCGCTGGCCACCACCCTTGGGCTGCGGCTGTCGGCCATCCACTGGCGCCTGGCCCTGCCGGTCTTCGCCTGGGTGACGGTGGCTCCGACCCCGGCGCCGAGCGAGGCGGATGGCGAGACATCGCCGCCAGCTCCGCCGCGCCGGCCCAAGGCGCGGGTCAAGCTGATTCCCCCGAAGCGCTCGCGTCGGCGCAGGAGGTCCTCATGAACCGACATGCGTCATGGCGCTGGCTGGTCGGCGGGGCGCTGGCGCTCCTGCTGGCCGGCTGTGCCCTCGAGCCTGCCCCGCGGCCGAGCGACGAGGCGGTGGCCGCCGAGATCCGCGCCACCTACGAGCGGGCTCTGCCGAGCCTGTCGGCGGGCAAGCGGCGCCACTATGCCCAGCGGATGTATCGCATCACCGGCGACACGCGCTGGCTGCCCCTCAATCGCGACTACGGCGAGCGTCTGGTGGCGTCGCTGCGGGAGGAGATCGCCCGGCTGGACGAGCCCGGCTACGCGGCCCGCCGCAGTCGCGAGGGCGTCGAGGGCTACCCCGAGCGCACCGCCAAGCAGCGCCGTCGCAAGCGCATGCTCGCCGGCTGGGGCGAGATCCACTACGCCAAGGGGCTGGCCTTCGACCTGACCCAGGCTCACTACCACGGGCTGCTCAACGACCGAGACCTGCCCGGCCATCGGCGCGCGCTGGACTACCTCTCGGGCGTCGACTTCCTGGCCTTCGTGACCGACCCGGAGGTGATCGATGTCTATGCCGCCCAGGTCGCCAACCTGGTCCACTACCTGGAGGATCTGGGCGTGGCGGACCTGCGCGGCGAGGCCATCGCCGCCTTCCGGCAGCGCTTTCCGCCGTCCCGGGACGCGGCGCTCGACCGGGCGCTGTTCCGCAACAAGATCTACGGCATGACTCACTTCGTGATCGCCGCCAGCGACTACTACCAGAAACCGGTGTCGGCGGACGCGTTCGCCTGGGTGCTCGACGACTTCGCCGAGGATCTGGACCGGATTCTGGCCGAGACCAAGGAGGACATCTACACCGAGGTGGGTATCAGCTTCCTGCTGGCCGGCCGCGAGCAGGCTCCTGCCGTGGTGCGCCTGCGCGAGGCGCTGGTGGCGGCATACGATCCGATGGCCGGGATGGTGCCCTCGGAGTCGGGCGGCACCGACCTCGAGTACGGCGAGCATCGCAACGTGCTGGCGATCATGCTGCTGGACTGGCCCGAGCGGCTGTATCCAGGGCCGGTGCTGTCGTCCGGGGCTCAGGAGAGAGAGGGGGTTGCCTGTCGGGGCAGCGCCTTTTCCAGCTGCGAGGCCAGCGTGCGCTTGATGTCCCGATAAAGGGGCATCAGATCGCGATTCATCTCGTACTCGACCTGCCGCTGGTCGATGTAGAAGGCACCGCGCTTTCCGTGGAAATCGATGATGCGACCGACTGGAGTGAACAGGAAACCCGACATGGAGAGCAGTCGCGGCAGTCGTGGCTCCATCATGGCAAAGGCATGAGGGCGACCTGAGAGTCCTAGCAGAGCATAGGTGGCCAGGAAGAGTCCGATCACGATCAGGGGGAAGGTCTCGCGCTGTTCGGGCGTGAAGGCATGTCGCGCATGCAGCAGGCCCTCTATTTCCTCCGTGGTCGAGCGTCGACGGAACAGTGGCGAGATCGCCAGTCGCGAGACCTCGCATACCCTCTCCTGGGCGAAGCGTTGCGGATGCAGCCTGGGATGCTCGAGGCTGTCGCCGGCGTAGTCCTCCAGGGGCAGACGCTGGACCCCGTCATTCCGACTGTCCTCCGGCAGCACCAGACGCATGCAGCCCGCCGAGAGGCCGGTGTCCCGATGCTCGATCAGGCACAGGATGGCGTGCTCGTCGTGGGCATCGAACTCCAGATGATGCAGCGGGTCCGCTGGCGCCTCGTAGCCCAGCTCCTCGCAGTAGACATCGTGCCGCAGCCGGAAGATGCGACGCCGCGTCTCCTCGTCATCGGCCAGTCGGAAGGTGAAGGCCTCGCGGAAGCGGTCGAAGAGGTGAGCGGGGACCCTTGAGCGGCGTGGTGTCTCCTTCGCGGTGGTCGAGGACATGGCTGTGCATCCCTGTGTCGTCATGTGGGGGTGGGCCTGTATCAGGCATCGTCGTCGAGAAGGGGGGCCAGCGGTCGTGGCCGTCCAAGGTGGAAGCCCTGGCCGTAGGTGATGCCGTAGGCCTTGAGCAGCGGCAGCACCTGTTCGTTGTCGACGAACTCGGCGATGGCCTGCTTGCCGAAGCCGGCGGCCAGGTCGGCGATGGCCCGGACGATCACCCGACTGTCGGAACTGTCGGTCAGGTGGCGGATGAAGGAACCGTCGATCTTGATGTAGTCCACCGGCAGCTGCCCCAGGTAGTGGAAGCTGCTGAAGCCCACCCCGAAGTCGTCGAGAGCGGTGCGGCAGCCCAGGTCGCGCATCGCCTGCAGCACGCCCCTAGCCGTGGAGAAGTCAGTGACCGCCGCGGTTTCCGTCACTTCGAGGATCAGCTGGTGCGGATCGGCGCCGCTGTCGGCCAGCTCCTCGGCGAGAAACTGCTCGAGCCCCCTGTCGTGCAGCGACTGACCGGAGAGATTCACCGCCAGGCTGATGCCTCGCGCCTGGAGTCGCCTCAATGCCTGAAGGCTGTGGCGCAGTACCCAGCGGTCCAGCTGCACGATCATGCCGTTGCGTTCGGCAACCGGGATGAAGTGGCCTGGCGAGACCAGGCTGCCATCCTCCTCGCGCATCCGGACCAGCACCTCGTAGTGCTTCACGTCGCGATCCTCGAGCCGCATGATCGGCTGCACCATCAGCACGAAATCGTCTTCCTGCAGGGCCTTGCGCAGCCGCTCGACCCAGTAGACCCGCTCCTTCAGCTCGCTCTTGGCATTCTCCAGCGTGGAGAGCAGGTGCCAGCGCTGGTGGTGGTGTTCCTTGGCCTTGTACATGGCCACGTCGGCGCTGGCCAGCAGGTCGGCGGGCGTGTCGCCGTGAGCGGGGTACTGGACGATGCCGATGCTGGCGATGGCGCGGTGGAGCCGTCCACTGGCCCGGAACTGGATGGCCTCGAGCAGCTGGTTGCACTGCTGCGCCGTGCCGATCGCCCGGTCGGCATCGGCGCCTTCGAGCAGCAGGGCGAATTCGTCGCCGCCCAGCCGAGCCAGACTGCCGCGTCGTCCCACATGGAACTGGAGCACGTCGGCGACTTCCCGCAGCAGCCGGTCGCCGGCGTGATGGCCGCTCAGCTCGTTGACCTCCTTGAACTGGTCCAGGTCGAGCAGCAGCAGGGCCCCTTGGCCGCCGCGAGCCAGCGCCGCCTGCACGAGCTCCTGGAAGTGACGCCTGTTGTGAAGCTCGGTCAGCGGGTCGCGTTCGGCCAGCCAGGTCAGCCGGCCCTCGGCGGCCTTGCGCTCGGTGATGTCGAGCCCCACCGAGAGGCGTGCCATGCCGGCGTCGCCGCCGCCGGTCAGCGGCGCGTGATACCAGACGATGGTGTGGACCCGGCCATCCACGGTGAGCAGGGGGCGCTCTTCTTCCTCGGCGCCGGCGGCATCGGCGATCGGTGAATGACCGGGCAGCGGGAAGATGTCATCGAAGCGGCGACCGATCAGCGTCGTCTCGTCGACCTCGAGGATCGACAGCGCATAGGCGTTGACCAGGCTGATACGCCCCGCGCTGTCCTGGGCGATGATGAACACCCGGGCGGTGTCGAGCAGGCCACTGACGAAGTCGCGCTCCCGGGCCAGTTCGTCGACGCGCTCGGCGAGCTGCTCGCCCCGGGCCTGCACCTCGCCTTCGAGCCGTTCGAGCTGCCGGGAGAGCTCGACCGTGGTGCCCTCGAGCACGTCGATCTCGTCGGGCCAGCGTTTCGAGGTGGCGGGGATGGCCTGGCGGGCCTCGTCGAAGCCACCACGGGCCAGGGCCGGCAGTACACCGGCGACGCGCCGCAGCCGGGCCATCGGGCCGAGCAGGATGGCCAGCAGCAGCAGCTCGGCGGCGAGCCAGCCGGCCACGCCAGCGCCCAGCAGGACCCGGGTGTCGTGGTTGATGGCGAGCACCTGGTCGGTGATATCCGAGATCAGCAGGAGGTAGCCGGCACCGTCAGTGGATCGAATCCGGGTCACGGGAATGGCCGACAGTTCCTTCAGGCGCTGATCGTGGGGCAGCTGTAACGGGCCGTCGGCAAGCGTGTCCAGCGAGACCCGCTCGGCGGCCCGTCGCAGCAGTGACAGGCCCGGCTGCTCCTCGGTCAGGGCCAGCAGCTGACCTTGCCACGCGGACAGCCGACGAGCCGGGACGGCGTCGTTGCTTGAGCGGGAAGAGGCGGCCAGCAGCGCGACCTCGCTGTCCGAGACCGACTTGACCTGGAGAATCACGTCGGCGAGCGTGCGCGACAGGATGACCAGGCCCACGCTGCGCCCGTCGATCAGTACCGGCACGGCGGCATACTGGCGGCAGCCGACGTCACAGCGCAGGGTCGTCAGCGGTGTCTCGGTACGGATCACCTGTGAGACCCAGTCCTGGATCGGCCCGTCAAGCTCCGACGAGCTGCCCCAGTGCGCCATTGACTCGCCCCGGGTGTCGAAGATCCGGATCTCGTCGATGCCCGCGTCCAGCTGCAGGCTCGGCCATTGGGCCGCCAGCGAGGCACGCACGGCGGCGTGATCGTCGGCTTCCAGGGCCTCGCCCAATCCCGAGGAGGCCGCGGCCAGGCCGGCCAGCTGTCGCAGCCCTTCTTCCGAGCGCTGCAGGATCAGGCGCACCTCGCGGTGGTGGAGCGCATGCTGCTGCAGGCGGCTTTCCTGGAACTGGCGCGTCAGGGTGGTATGGCTCAGCCAGCTGAACAGCGAGACCAGCACCAGCAGCAGCAGGCTGCTGAGTGCGATCACGCGCCAGGTCAGGCTCAGCGGGCGGCGCTGGCGAAACAGCGGGGGCAGGGTCATGTCGCCGGTTCCTTGGCTGTCATGAAGGAGCGGTCCGCACAGGGCTAGAAGCGAAACGCGACCTGGAACAGCAGCATGTTCCAGTAGCGGTCCGTGTCCGACGGTTCGGGGTTGTCCTGGGCAGGCAGCCAGCCGGTGCCGTCGATGTAGTGATATTCGCCGGCCAGCATGATCCGCGGCGTGGGCGTCCATTGCAGGCCGAAGGTCCAGTCCCGGGCGAACTGCGAGTGGTCCGGGCCGGCGCCTCTGGCGGCGTAATCGTCGCCGGAGGGATCGTCGCGGTTGGCCACGAGACGGTCGTAGCGTACCAGCCACTGCCAGTCGTCGAGGAAGCGCCGCTGGTATTGCAGGTACCAGCTCTCGCCGGTGGTATCGAAGTTGAAACGCGGGTCGTTGAAGCCCTCCAGACCGGAGTTGCGCAGCGCGTACTCGGCGGTGAGGCTCCAGAGCTCGGCGTTGTACTGCAGCGACAGCACCCAGGGCCGGAAGTAGAAGTCGCCATCGCTGAGGCCGCTCTGGTGCGAATCAAAGCGAGCCCCGACATCGGCATGGCTCAGGGCGGTGATGATGCGACCGCCGTCATGCTCATAGCGCAGCTGGGCGATAGCGGAGGTGTCCGGGTCAAGATCGCCAGGAATGCGGTCCAGTCGAAGGGTCTCGAGCAGATCGTCGCCGGCCTGGACGCGCCCGACGCCAGCTTGAAAGCTCAAGGTGCCCTGAGGCAAACGTTCCTCGTAATAGCTCAGCACGCCGTCCGCGGAAAGTGCCAGCGAGCGGGTGCGATCGAAGTAGATCGACTGCGGCAGCAGAATGCCGGGACGGGTGAAGGCCACGTCTCTGGTCTGATTGTAGAAACCGAAGGGGTTCTTGAAGCGCCCCAGCTGCACGCCGATATTGCGCTGCTGATTCGACTGCAGCTGATAGTCGATCAGGCCGTAGTCCAGCTTCGGCTCGGCGTCGCCGCGCTCGCCGCCGGCTCGACGGCTGAGCACCTGGGCGGCGAGCAGCACGTCCTCGTGGGGGCGCAGCGACACGTTGGCGCCGATCTCGGTGAATTCCAGGCTGCCGCCATGATCGCTGCTGGGGCCGAAGAAGTCGTTGTCGTCGGTGATGACCAGGGCCTGGCTCAGGAAGCCGTGCAGCTGCAGGGTGTCCAGCACCTTGCCTGGTTCGGCCTGCGCCGGGACGGCAACGGTCAGCAGCATCGCGCCGACAGCCCGGAAAAGGCGTGTCCTATTCCATGGTGATGACTTGGACGCGGTCATCCAGCTTCTCCCTTTCCAGATAGCCCAGGGCGCCTGGGGTGTCGGCAATTCGTTCGAGCATCTCCGCCTGGGTGCTCACTCGCTCGGGGGCCTGCCCCGTGCCGGAAAACACCGCGCGATCCCAGGCCAGCTGTAGCTGGTGGGGATAGACCGATAGCCGCTGCTTGACGAAGCGGGCATGCACGGGGTGGCGGTTGGGCAGCACGAAGATGCGGGCGGCCTGTCCGTTCGGCCAGGTGCGCTGTCGCATGGCGAACAGCGCTCGGGTGATATCGCGGGTCAGCGATTGCGTGGTGACGTCCGGGTGGGCGACCAGCAGCACCGCCTGTGCCTCGTTATCGTCTCCCTGGTCCGCCGCGACCCATGGCGCGACGCTCAGCAGCAGCGCGAGGCCAATGGCCATTACCACACGCCGGCGCATTCGGGCCCTCCCGGCCATGACACGAGCTTGGGGGAAACGCCGCTGGGCGGGCGACATGGCAGTTGGAGGCTTCGGGTGGCGCGGATAGGGCTCCATCCGGGAGCCGGCAATGAAGGCGAACAGGATGGGGACGATGGCGCTATCTCCCTGTCGACTCGTCGGGGGTTATCGTTATGCATCTCTCGGAGCGCCTCTGCCGAGGTGGACGGTGCGGGCCCGCTGAGCGTTTCGGCACAGCTTACCTTTATCAGTGCATGACGAAAAGATAATGCAAATTGGCCCCTTCTGCTTGTGGTCATGAGGCTCGGCGGCACTACCGCCGAGCCCGCTCTCAGCCGTAGACGCCGAAGCTGCCGGCATTGATCCACAGATGCGCGACGACGCTGGCGGCATACCCCAGGGCGATCACCGGTGACCAGCGCAGGTGGCCCATGAAGGTGTAGTTGCCCCGCGCCTGGCCCATCAGGGCGACGCCGGCCGCCGAGCCCACTGACAGCAGGCTGCCGCCGACCCCGGCGGTGAGCGTGATCAGCAGCCAGTGGCCGTGGGACATCTCCGGCTCCATGGTCAGTACCGCGAACATCACCGGAATGTTGTCGACCACCGCCGAGATGACGCCGAGGACGATGTTGGCGCCGGTGGCGTTCCAGCCGGTGTAGAGAGCGTCGGAGAGCAGTGCCAGGTAGCCCATGAAGCCCAGCCCGCCCACGCACATCACCACGCCGTAGAAGAACAGCAGGGTATCCCACTCGGCCCGGGCCACCCGCTTGTAGACATCGAAGGGCACCACGCTGCCCAGCTGCTCGAGCATCTTCCAGTCGCCGCGCTGGGTGTAGAGGGTGCGCTTGCGCTCCAGCGAGCGAGGCAGCGTCTGGCGCAGGTAGTAGCCGAAGAACTGCAGGTAGCCGAGCCCGGTCATCATGCCCAGCACCGGAGGCAGGTGCAGCAGCGTATGACAGGCCACGGCGGTGCTCACGGTGAGCAGGAACAGCACGATGATGCGCCGGGCCCCGCGCTTGAGGACGACATCCTCCTCTAGGCTGGCCGGCACGCGGTTCTTGATGAAGAAGCTCATCACCGCGGCGGGAATCAGGAAGTTCACCAGCGACGGCACCAGCAGGGCGAAGAACTCCTGGAAGTGCACGATGCCGGCCTGCCAGACCATCAGGGTGGTGATGTCGCCGAAGGGACTGAAGGCGCCGCCGGCATTGGCCGCCACCACGATGTTGATGCAGGCCAGGTTGATGAAGGGCTTGTCGCCCTCGGCGACCTTGGTGACCACCGCGCACATCAGCAGCGCCGTGGTCAGGTTGTCCGCCACCGGCGAGATCACGAACGACAGCACGCCGGTCATCCAGAACAGGGTCCGATAGCTGAAGCCCTTGCGCACCATCCAGGCGCGCAGGGCATCGAAGACGCCGCGCTCGTCCATGGCGTTGATGTAGGTCATCGCCACCAGCAGGAACAGCATCAGCTCGGTGAACTCGAGCAGGGTGATGCGGAAGGCATGTTCCGACTCGCTCGACATCCCGGACTGCACATAGACCCAACCGATCAGCCCCCAGATCAGGCCCGCCGCCACCAGCACCGGCTTGGACTTGCGCATGTGGAGCTTTTCCTCGGCCATGACCAGCGCATAGGCCAGCACGAAGATCATCACCGCCAGGCCGCCGACGAACGACTGCGTCAGGTCCAGCGAGCCGGTCGCGGCGGCGGCGGGCGAGGCGAGCAGCGGTAGCATGGCAAGGGCCAGCCAGCGGGCGGCGGGCAAGCGAGAGCGAGGCGGTGAACGATGGAGTGTCAGCATGGCGACGATCATCCCGTGGTGAAGTGTGTGGAGCATCCGGAAAAGGGGGTTCACCCAACAGCCTACTGAGACGTGGCGCTGACGGGATTGCCCCTTTGGTAGGGGATAGCGGAGCGGATCAACGCTAAGGTCGCAGTCGGATGTCGGGATTCGGCGCCCGAAGCGGGAAAAATTGTGGCATCATCTGCTCCCTCCGGTGATGACCGGAATCGCATCGCCAACGACTTCAGGGCAGGCTCTCGACGCATGTTTCTCGATGATTACCACTCGCGCACGGACTCGCGGCTCTGCATCACCGCCGAGCAGGCGAGCCGTTTCGCCAAGCGCGTCGCCGGTGACTTCAACCCCATTCATAATCCGGATGCGCGGCGCTTCTGCGTGCCCGGCGACCTGCTCTTCGCCCTGGTCCTGGCTCGCTTCGGCCTCTCCCAGCACATGACCTTCCGCTTCCTGAGCATGGTCGGCGCCGAGGTGCCGCTGGCCTTCGACGAGGACGACGACGGCCGGATCCGGGTGCGCGACGACAGCGGCAAGTGCTATCTCGAGGTGGAGCGAAGCGGTGACATCACCCGCGACGAAGCCGTGGTCGAGGCCTTCACGCGCTGCTACGTGGCTTTCTCCGGCAAGAACTTCCCGCACTACCTGAAACCGCTGATGGAAGACCGCGGCGTGATGTTCAATCCCAAGCGTCCGCTGGTGATCTACGACAGCATGGGCTTCTCGCTGGAGCGCCTGGACGGCATCGAGCCGGGGCTGGAACTGGCGGATGCGTCGCTGGACGTAGTCGGCAAGCGCGGTGATGCGCTGCTCGAGTTCCGCATCATGGCCGGCGGCGAGGAAGTCGGCACCGGCTCCAAGAAGCTGGTGGTCAGCGGGCTTTGCGACTACGACGCCTGCACCATGGACGCCGTGGTCGAGGAGTTCTATCGCCTCAAGGCGGCCCACGACGCCGAGGCCTGAGCCCCTCGCCTCACCGGGTTCGCCCCACCGTGCTCGACAGGACCGCCCTTCGGGGCGGTCCTTTGCGTCTGGGTCCACATGTCTGGGCCACACGTCTGGCCTCGGGCGGTCAGGGCGACGAAGGCAGCCCCAGTAGCATGCCGCCCAGGCCGCATAGCAGCACCACCCACCAGGCCGGGCGCTGCCACACCGTCAGCAGCAGAAAGCCTACCAGGGCCAGCGCGAACTCCGCCGGCCCCAGGATCGCGCTGGTCCACACCGGCTGGTACAGCGTCGCCGCCAGCAGGCCGACCACCGCGGCGTTGGCGCCGCGCATCAGCGCCTGCAGTCCGGGACGGGTGCGCAGGGCGTTCCAGAACGGTATCGTCCCCGCGAGCAGCAGCATCCCCGGCAGGAAGATCGCCCCCAGCGCCAGCAGCGCGCCGGGCACCCCGTTCGTGGCCATGCCCAGATAGGCCGAGAAGGTGAACAGCGGACCCGGCACCGCCTGGGCCGCGCCGTAGCCGCTGAGGAAGGCGTCCGGCGATACCCAGCCCGGCTGCACCACCTCGGCCTCAAGCAGCGGCAGCACCACATGGCCGCCGCCGAACACCAGCGCTCCCGAACGGTAGAAGGCGTCCACCAGGGCGATGCCCTGACCGATGCCGGCCTGGGCCAGCAGCGGCAGCCCGATCAACAGGCCGGCGAAGGCCAGCAGGCAGGCGGCGCCCGTGCGCTTGCCAAGGCCGATGTTCAGCACCGCCGGTCGTACCTGGCCGGCCTCGCGGCAGATCAGCCCGCCGGCCAGGGCGCCGAGCACGATGGCCAGCAGCTGGCCCATCGGGCCGTTCACCGTCAGCACCAGCAGCGTCGCGGCCACGGCGATGGTGGCACGGCGCCGGTCGGGGCACAGGCGGCCTGCCATGCCCCAGACGGCATGGGCGACGATGGCTACCGCCACCACCTTCAGGCCATGCAGCAGGCCGTCGCCGAGCGGGCCGGACAGGCTTCCCGCGCCCAGCGCGAAGGCCATCAGCAGCAGCGCCGAGGGCAGGGTGAAAGCTGCCCAGGCGGCCAGGGCGCCTAGCGGGCCGCCGCGCAGCAGGCCCAGGGCGAAGCCGACCTGGCTGCTGGCCGGGCCCGGCAGGAACTGGCACAGCGCCACCAGGTCGGCATAGGCGTGCTCGTCGAGCCAGCGGCGGCGCACCACGAACTCCTGGCGGAAATAGCCGAGGTGGGCGACGGGGCCGCCGAAGGCGGTCAGGCCCAGCAGCAGGAAGGCGCGGAAGACGTCGGCGACGCGAGAGGGTGGGGACATGATGGCTCCGGACAGGATGTGGCAAGGCGAGCTGATGGATGGCCGCGGGCGGGGTGGGCAAACGCCGGCCCATGCCGCAAGATGCCGACATTGTCCCGTCAAAGGATGACCGAGCGATGATACGCACACTGCTGGTGGTGCCGGGCGAGGCCGAACTCCGCGGCGGCGAGGAGCTGATCGCACGCTGGCGAGAGCGTCCCGACAGCCATCTGTGGGTCGACCTGCAGGGCGAGTCCCTGGCGGACGAGCGGGCCTTCCTGGAAGGCTTCGGTTTTCACCCGCTGGCCATCGACGACGTGCACCGCGAGCGCCATCCGCCCAAGATCGAGGAGTTCGAGGACCATACCCTGATCCTCTATCGCGGCATTTCCTCCTTCGACGCCGAGCTTCGCTACGAGCCCCAGCGGATCGCCTTCCTGCTAGGCGAACGCCTGCTGATCAGTTTGCATCCCGGGTTGGCGCTGAGCATCGACCGGCTGATGAGTCAGGATGCCGGCGCCCTGCTGGCGCGGTCGCCGGCGTTCGTGGCGCTGCGCGTCATGTATGCCTCCGCCGGCTACTATCTGGACGGCCTGCTGGCCTTCGAGACCGAGCTGAGCGACCTCGAGGACGCCCTGGTCGAGAACGGCAACGACGAGCTGATGCGACGGCTGATCGGCTATCGCTCGCGGCTGGTGAAGATGCGCCGGCTCTACAACTACCACCTGGGCATCACCCAGGAGATCACCGCCTATGATTACGCCCACCTGCCGCGCGGCAACGAGGAGACCCTGCACGCCATCAACGACGTGCACGAGCGCTTCGAGCGGCTGCACAGCCTGACCCAGATGTACTACGACATCTGCGGCGACCTGATCGACGGCCACCTGTCGCTGTCCTCGCACCGGCTCAACGAGACCATGCGCGTGCTGACGGTGATCACCGCGATCTTCGTGCCGCTGACCTTCATCGCCGGCATCTACGGCATGAACTTCAGCCACATGCCGGAGCTTGACTACCGTTACGGCTACTTCATCGTGATGGGCGCGATGCTGACGATCGGCGTCGGGCTGCTGTGGTGGTTCCGGCGCGTCAAATGGCTATGAGCGCAGCCGGTGGGGCATAGTGCCGCAGCGCGAGCGGCTTCCCCGCGGCCGCCCGGGCCCGTAGTCTCGAGGGTCCCCCCTTTCTGACGCGGTTCCGACCATGCATTCCCAGCGCGAACAACTTCATAACGAGCTGCATGCCCGGCCCTCGATCTACTTCGCCGGGCCGGCACACCTTCACCACTATGCCTTTCTCGACACCGACGGCGTCTGCGACGGCATCGTCCGGCGCCTGTGCGAGCTGAGCGACACCCGGCCCGCGGCCGATGCCGTCCAGGGCATCCTGACCCTCGACGGCGACCGAGTGCTCAAGTGGGAGCGCCACACCGAGTTCTTCACCCTCACCCTGATGGTGCCGATCGGCGACGACGCACCGCTGTGGCCGGACCCGCCGCCGCGGCTGGCCGAGATCGCCGAGGCCCATCACGAGGCGCTGATCAGCGCCACCCTGATTCGCGTGGAGAACGAGGCCGACTGGGCCGGTGACACCGCTCACTATGGCTTCGTCGATCCTTCCGGCTCGCGGGTTGCCGGGGGCGATGCCACGGTGTGGAGCGACTTCCGCCTCGACGAGGTCGGCGTCAATCGCATGCTGCTCGTCAATCGAGCCCTCAACGATTTCCGCCTCGGCCGCATCGGCCGCCGGCTGCTCGAGATCGAGACCTATCGCATGATGGCGTCGCTGGCGCTGCCTCTGGCCAAGTCCCTCGGCGGTGAACTGGCGGGCTTCGAGGCAGAGCTCGGTGAGCTCTCCGACCGCAACGCCGAGGGATTGCCCGAGGGGCCGCGTCCGCTGCTGGCGGCGATCGCCTCGCTGTCGGCCCGGCTCGAACGCAGCGGCGCGCGCAGTCGTCATCGCTTCGCCGCCACCGAGGCCTATGCCGGCATCGTCTTCGACCGGGTCGAGCGGCTGCGCGAGAGCCGTGTGGGCGACTGTCAGCGGCTGGGCGTCTTCCTGATGCGCCGCTTCCAGCCCACGGTACGCTACTGTGCCGCGGTGGATCGTCGCCAGGAGCGGCTGGCCGAGAACGTGGCACGCCTCAACGACCTGCTGCGGACCCGTGCCCAGGTGGAGATCGAGGAGCAGAACGTCGAGATCCTCAAGAGCCTCGACGCGCGCTCCAGCAGTCAGCTGAAGATCCAGAAGGCCGTCGAGGGCCTGTCGATCATCGTCATCAGCTACTACCTGTTCAGCCTGATCAAGCTGGCGCTGGGCAGCCTCGAGGCACTGGGCATGCCGATCGCCCCATGGCGGGCGGTGGCGGTGTTCGGGCCGCTGGCGATCCTGCTGCTGGTACTGCTGGGGTGGCGGATATGGCGGGTCAAGAACCACTGAGTCTGAGGGAAATTGCCCGCGCTCGGTTATACGGCGTTAAAAACCATCTCGTGCGCGAGTCCGATCAGAATGCTCATTTACTACGTGTAAACTCGCTCGCGAGCCCGGTCCGTTCTTCGTTGATTTTTGCCTTGCGACCCACAGGGAAGTGGGAAGTGCGTTGGCCCGTCGGGAGCGGGCCTAGCCCTAACCTTCGCTCGGCAACTTTCCGCTGAATCCTCGGTCGGGCGCCGGCGGTGGCCGGCGCCCGGCGGGCATCACTTCAGATAGATCTGGCCCTGCTCGTAGAGTGAACGGCAGTCGTTGGCGTCGTGGTAGCGATCCTCGTCGAGGTTGATCGAGTGCACGCCCGGGCCGCCGAAGCGGGGGTCGTCGCATTCGCCGTCGTTGGCCCACTGGCTGGTGTTGTCGCCCCACTCGATGCCGTGGGACGACCCGCCGGAACCGGTGGAGACGTTGCCGCCGCCCCAGGCGGGAGACGCTTCGGAAATGTAGAGCTCGGCCTCGGGCAGGTTGCCCGACTGGTAGGTGCCGACCCAGATGTTGTAGTTGCCCGAGGGCGGGTTGTTCCACACGATGCCCGGGTTGGTGCCGGCCGCGGTGGAAAAGTCGTCGTTGCAGTGCCAGTTGCCTTCGGCATCGAAGACCACCAGGGTGGTGTCCGCCTGGGACTTGGCGTAGATGCTCAGCTGGTACTGGCCGGCCTGGTAGTTGAGGTCCAGGTCGGGATCGCCGCTGACGTAGCCGCTGCAGTTGGGCCCCGCCTCGCTCGCGGAGCGGCTGCCGCCGGCGGTGAGCGAGGTCACGTGGGGGTCGGGCTGGAAGCCCGAGTTGAGATTGACGGTGCCGTAGGTGGGCGTGGCCTGCCAGTCCAGGGCCTGGGCAGCGGCGCTGAAGCACAGCAGCGGAAGAGCCACGAGCGCAGCCTTGCGATGAATCGACGACATGAGTCTGTTCCCTTGCGATGTTTTGAGTCTTGGTGCGTGGCGCACCTCTCAATACTACTTAGCCCCCCGTGAAAGTCACGACGTCTCCTCCTTCTGGCCCAGGCCCTCATCCCCCTGGCGGAGCGCCTCCAGCCGCGCGTAGAGGTGTTCGGTGAAGAAACCGTGCATCAGGAAGCGCTGGCTGAGGTTCCAGGGACCCACCAGGTAGTGCGGGTACTTGTTGTAGGCCAGCTCGGCGAGGCTCGGGTCGTCGATCATGCGGCCGATGCGCAGCGCGATCGACTGGTCGAGGTTGAAGCCGTTGATGGCGTCGCGGTACTCCTCGCGGGTCAGCAGCAGGCAGAACAGGCACATGAACAGCACGTGGGCGCTCTCGAAGTCGAGTACCTGGGTGCGGCGACGTTCGAGCGTGAATTCGGCCATGTCCAGCGGCCGCCAGTGGTCCCAGCGCAGCGCGCCGGGCGGGCGTGGCGCGGTGTCCTGGCCGCGCTCGCCGAGCTCGGCGAAGGCCCGGAACAGCTCCTGGTCGTGATCGACGAAGCTCGCCGTGAGCATGTCCTCGATGCGCCGGGGATACAGCGTCAGCGGCTCGACATCGCCGGCGGCGCCGTTGTCGATCAGGAAGTTGATCACGTTCGACTCGGTGGCGTAGTGGCGCAGGATCAGCAGGTTGGCCTCGGGGCTGACCACGTGCCGGCAGAACCAGCAGATCAGCCGCTGCAGCAGGCCGTGGGCGCGGAACTGCGGCAGTGGCAGTCGCTTGAGAAACCAGGTCAGATGCAGCAGCGCGCCCAGCACCAGCTGCAGCAGCGGGCGCAGCGACCAGCGCGTGGGGCGTTCCATGTCGTCGAGCCAGAGCCGCAGCGCCTCGCGCTCGATCGGCAGGGTGTCGTCGGCCTCCAGGGCGCGCAGGAAGGGGCTACGTCGGCTCATGGTCGATCTCCTCGAGCTGCAGGGCATAGAGCCGCGCCACCACCCGGGCGGTGCGCAGGATCGCACGGCGCTCCGCCTCGCCGCGGCAGACCCGGTCGAGCATCGCGTAGAGCTTGTCCAGGTGGGCATCGTCGTTGGCGCCGTGATAGCGCATGAAGCGCGTGGCGCCGCCGTCGCCGCCGAGGGCCGCGTCGATGCGCCGGGCCCAGTCGTCGGCCATCTTGTGGCCGAGCCCCTCGATGATCCACATGGCGCCGATCAGGTCGACCGGGTTGGGCTGGCTGGCGCGGTGCATCATGAAGGCGTGCAGCGCCTCGCTGCCGGCGTTGCGCTCGGCGTGAACGATCGTCTGGCGCTCGCCGCCGGCCGCCACGTAGTCGGCCTCCAGCATCTCGTAGTCGCGGTGTTCCTCCCGGGCGTGCTCGATCACCATCGAGCGCACGTCGGCGAAGTCGCGCTCGAAGCTGGAGGCGCCGCGGGTGATCCAGCGCGCGCCCTCGATCACCTGCTGGCGCAGGTGGCACAGCAGCCGGCGGTAGTCCTCGTCGGTGAAGCGGTCGCGCTCCAGGCGCTTGAGGATCGGCACCCGGCTCAGCTGGCGCTCGAAGTCGAACCAGACGCGCATCAGGCCCTGCAGGCAGGCCTGGCCCTCGGAGGTGGTGACCTTGTCGCTCATGAGGTGGCCTCCCTGACCACGGTGAGGTGCATGTAGACGTTGTTGAAGCGCCCGCTCTCGGGCACGAAGCACAGCAGGGTCTCGCCCTCGGCGAGCTCGCGGGTGCGGCGGAACTCGTCGAGCATGATGAACAGCGAGGCGCAGCCGGTGTTACCGCGGGTGTAGAGGTTGGTGTACCACTTCTCCTCGGGAATGGCGGCGCCGGCCTGGGTCAGCATGTCGTAGATCTGGCCGCGGAAGTGATGCGACGAGTAGTGGCACAGCAGGTGGTCGACCTCGTCGACCTTCACCCGGCCCTCGTCGATCAGCCGCAGCAGGCCGTCGACGCCGAGCTTCACCAGGTGATCGAGCAGCCGCACGTCCTGGCGGATCAGCAGCGCGCCGTCGGCCTCGGCCTCGGCGTAGGTGGGGTAGTCCTGCCAGCTCGGGTGGCGCCCCTGGCCGTTCGGTCGGCCCACGCTCATGCACACCGGGAAGGCGTCGGCGTGGGACACGCCGCGAATCCAGTCGATGCGAAAACTGAGGCCGCGCGGGCGATCCTCCAGCAGCAGGGCGCCGGCGCCGTCGGAGAGCATCCAGCGCAGGAACTCGGCGTTGAAGTCCGGCGTCGCCCCGGCGGCTTCGAAGCGGCTGGCCTTGAACAGCCGCGAGGCCAGCTCGCTGGCAACCACCAGCGCATTGCCGTGCTCGCCGGCGCGGATCGCCGTCCAGGCCGCCTTCAGCGCCATCATGCTGCTCGAGCAGATGCCGTGGCTGGTGTGCAGCTCCAGGCTCGGCAGGCCCAGCTCGGCCTGCACCATGCTGCCGAAGCCCGGCAGCACCAGGTCGCCCTGGCTGGTGGCCACGCTGAGCATGTCGAGGCGGGCATCGGGCAGGTAGCCCTGATCCAGGCAGTCGCGGCCGGCCAGGGCGGCCATCTCGCCGTTGCTGACGGTGGTGCGATGCTCGGCGTCGATGGCGTAGTGGCGTGTCTGGATGCCGTTGGATTGCAGGATGCGCCGCTTGAGCCGGCTGGGCCTGCCGTGGACTCGGCCCAGCACCTCCTCGATGCGCGCGTTGTCGACCGGTTCGCCGGGCAGATGGTGGCCGGTGCTGGTGATGTAGACGCTCATGCCGGCCTCCGGCGCTTCAGGGCGAACACCAGGCAGCGCAGGTTCTCCTCCGCATAGGGGAAGATCGCCAGTACCGCCATGAAGGCGAGATAGCCGGGCAGGTAGCCGTCACCCCCGTGGGGCGTTTCCAGCGGCACCAGCGACAGCTGGCCGGCCCAGTTCAGGGTCAGCAGGTCCGCCACCACCGTGCCGTTGATCACCGCGATCAGCGCCAGCATGTAGAGCGGCAGGCTGGCCAGGTAGTTGTGGGCGTGCATCTCCCAGATGCTGATGTGGCGGCGCGGGGCGGCGTAGTGGACGTCCCAGTGGGCGACCAGCTCGTGCAGTATCCAGGCCGCCAGGCAGATCAGCAGCACCAGCACGTTGACCTCAAAGAGCAGGCAAAGAAGGATCGGAATGCCGACCTGGAGGCCCATCAGCGAATGGACCAGCGACTCCTTGAGCCCCGAGGTGGCCTCGATGCGGGTGGCCCGATGGCAGCACCAGTCGACGAAGCCGGCGATGCCCCATAGCGGCAGGAAAACGTAGAGCAGGACCTGGATCAGCAGCGCATCGGTGGTCATGGCGTGACCTCGCGGCGATGGCGGAACACGGTGGGTGACACGATGAGGATCTCCTTTCCATGGAGGGGTATCGGTGTTATGAAACACTGTTCGAAAACGAGTCTAGCCGATCGTCGCGCAAATGCAAACGATCGTTTGAATCGGCCGTGGCGAGGGCCGTCGCCATCACGTCAGTGAGCGTGGCGGAACGGCGGAGCGTTTGGGTTTCGCGGCGCGAAGCGGTGCAGAGAATATAAGTCATGGCGCATGGAAAAGCTCGCCGCCGGCAGGCGTCGGGGTGGGGCACTATGCTGAGGGAGCCATTGTGCTTGCCCCGAATACTGCATAGGGAGGTTCACGCCATGTCCACGACATCCATCGCCGCCCGGTTCGGCCGCGGCTTGCTGCTGACGCTGCCGCTGCTCGCCGGCACGGCGCTCGCCAGTAAGGGGCAGGACCTGGTCTTCCAGGGCGACGCCAGCTTCCAGGGGCCCCACGGCGGCCAGGCGATTCAGGCGGCGCTGGTCGACACGGCCCTCGACGAGACCATCGCGGTGGAGACCGGCAAGGTCTCTGCCGAGGATGCCCCGAGCTTCGCCTTCACCTTTCCCGGCGCGCTGGAAGCGGACGGCCAGTACGCCGTGCACTACTGGATCGATGCCAACTTCGGCGGCGGCACCGCCGGCAACTGCGACCCCATGCAGCACGATCACCAGTGGAGCGTGGCCATCGAGCCCGGCGACGGGCCGGTGACGCATAGCGAGCGTCACGATCCCTCGACGCAGAGTGCCGTCTGCGACACCTTCCGCTGAGCCCGACGTGCCTAGAGCTTCACCTTGCCGCGCAGCGCCTTGGTCTGGCCCTTCTTGACCTTCTTGTCGACCCGGCGGCGCTGGGAGCCCTTGGTCGGCTTGGTCGGCTTGCGCGCCTTGCGCTGCTGGATGGCCTGGCGGATCAGCTCGCGCAGCCGGTTCAGCGCGTCTTCCTTGTTGAGCTCCAGGGTACGGTGCTCCTGGGCCTTGATCACGATCACCCCGTCCTTGCTGATGCGCTGGTCGGAGAGCGCCAGCAGGCGTTCCTTGTAGAACTCCGGCAGGCTCGAGGCGGGGATGTCGAAACGCAGATGCACCGCCGAGGCGACCTTGTTGACGTTCTGCCCGCCCGCGCCCTGGGCGCGGATCTGGTGAATCTCGATCTCGTGGTCGGGCACTTCCACGGTATTGGAGATACGCAGCATGCTGTCCTCGCGGTGGGTGAATGAATAGGGTGAATGAGCAGGGGGAATCAAGAGGGGGATGAACAGGGGGGCGGTGGGTGGAGCGGCCGTTCAGCCGCGCCGGCGCAGCGGTTCGAGCAGCTCGCTGAGGCCGTTGTGGTCGATCTCGTGCATCAGCTGCAGCAGCTGGCCGATCTGGCCCGCCGGGAAGCCCTCGCGGGCGAACCAGGCGAGATAGGGGCCGGGAAGATCGGCGATCAGGGTGCCTTCGTACTTGCCGAAGGGCATGCGCTGGGTGACCAGGCGTTGCAGATCCTCGGGTTGCAAGGCGCCGCTCCTCTAGGGTGAATGAAAACGAGGCCGCAGGGTACGCCACCGGGAGCCGGGCGGCCAGTGGCCGGTGGATTTCCCGCACCGCCCTTGAATCCCGGCGGGCCGGCCCGCATGCCTGTCTGACATCCATGGCACATGAGGGATCTTCCCATGACCACCCTGGTGATCGGCGCCAACGGCCAGATCGGCCGCCTGTTCTGCGAGCTGGCCCAGCAGGCCGGCGAGCCCGTTCGGGCGATGGTTCGCAATGACGACCAGCGCGCCTGGTTCGAGGCGCGGGGCATCGAGACCGTGATCGGCGACCTGGAGGGCGAGCTGCGTCATGCCTTCGAGGGCTGCGACCAGGTGGTGTTCACCGCCGGCTCCGGGCCGCACACCGGCCCCGACAAGACGCTGCTGATCGACCTCAACGGTGCCATGCGCGCGGTGGATATGGCCGCCGAGCGGGGTCTCGAGCGCTTCGTGATGGTCAGCGCCCTGCGCGTCGACGACCCGCTGGCCGGACCGGAGAAGCTGCGCCCCTATCTCGCCGCCAAGCGTGCCGCCGATGCCTATCTCAAGGCCGCCGAGGTGCCCTGGGCGATTCTCAAGCCGGGCCGCCTCACCGACGAGGCGGCCACCCGGCGCGTCGCCGCCTCGCTGGAGGAAAACGGCGGCCACAACGACGTCTCCCGGGCCAACGTGGCCCATGCGCTGCTGCATCTGGTGCAGGGCAAGGCGGAGAACGACCGCGAGTATCCGCTGCTGGACGGCGAGCGCGAGATCGACGCGGTGCTGGCCTGAGGCCTCTCAGCCCACCAGGGTCCGGTTGCGGCCGTCCCGTTTGGCCCGATAGAGGGCGCGATCGGCCCGCTCCAGCAGCAGATGGCTGGCCTCGTTCGCCTCGAGCGAGGCCAGGCCGACCGAGATCGTCAGGGGGATCCGCTCCTCGCCCAACGGCGTCGCCGCGAGCCGCTCGCGCAGCCGGTCGATGGCGCAGCGGGCTTCGGTCTGGCGGGCACCGGGCAGGATCACCAGGAATTCCTCGCCGCCCAGGCGTGCCAGCACGTCGTAGCCGCGCAGCGCCTCCTCCATGCGCTCGGTGGCGCCTTGCAGCACCCTGTCGCCCACCGCATGGCCGTGGCGGTCGTTGACCAGCTTGAAGTGATCGAGATCGCAGATCGCCACGCACAGCGACGTGCCATGGCGCCGGGCACGCGAGATCTCCTCCTCCAGTCGGGCCAGGCCGGCGCGACGGTTGAGCAGCCCCGTGAGCTCGTCATGACGGGCCAGGAACTCGAGGCGCTGTTCCATGGCCTTGCGCTCGGTGATGTCGGTGATGAAGGTGATGCGCCTGGGGCGGCCGTCGTCGCCTTCCTGGCGCAACGATTCGACGATGATGCTGCGTCGTTCGCCGTCGCGGCGAACCACCTCCCACTCCTGTCGATCGTCGTGTTCGGCCTCGCCCTGCATGAAGTCGCGATGCCGCGCGAGCATCGCCGCCTGGCTGGCTTCCGGCATGATCAGGGTGAAGGGCCGGCCCAGCAGTTCCTCCTCCGCATAGCCGTAGAATGCGCAGTAGGCCGGATTGACCATCTCGTAGGTGCCGTCCTCGCTGGTGATGCAGATGCCGATGGGTGCGTCACGCACCAGTCGCGGCACGCCGTCGGAGCGGGTCAGGGTCAGCGGCATGGGCTCATCCTCGGTCCAGCGGGCGGGGAAACAGCGCATCGATGCGCCGGGCCGGTGACTCGGCCAGGGCGTCGAGGGCCGGCCGGGCGAAGTAATAGCCCTGCTGCAGCGGAATGCCGGCCTCGAACAGCCAGCGCGCTTCCTCGGCGGTCTCCACGCCCTCGGCGATCAGCGTCACGCCGAGCGGGCCGGCCATGGCGGCCAGCGCCTTGACCATCGCCTGGCGGCGCGGGTCCCGGTGGCAGCCCTGAATCAGCTGGCGATCGATCTTGAGCTTGTCCGGATACAGCTCGGTCAGCACGTCTAGGTTGGCGTGCCCGGTGCCGAAGTCGTCCAGCGCCACCCGGAAGCCCGCCTGGCGGTAGGCCTTGATGATCGCCGCCAGGTGGTCGCGGTCCACCACGCGCTCGGTCTCGACGATCTCGAAGATCAGCCGCTCCAGCGGCCAGCCCACGCGACGCGAGACTTCCAGCGTGGCGCTCAGGCAGGCCGCGGGCTCGTAGACCGCGTTGGGCAGGAAGTTGATCGAGAGCGGCACCTTCATGCCGAGCCGGCTGGCCTGCTCGATGGCCCGCACGCGGCAGGCCTGGTCGAAGCGGTACATCAGCCGGTCGTCGACCTGGCGCAGTACCGAATGGGCGGACTCTCCGTCAGGGCCTCGCACCAGCGCCTCGTAGGCGTGGATCTCGCGGCGGCCGACGTCGATGATCGGCTGGAAGGCCATGGCGAAGTCGAAGGGCAGCTCGATCTCGCAGCGGTTGCAGTGATTGGCGACCCTGGCGCAGTGTCCCATGGTGGTTCCTTTTTCGATGCGCTCGCGACTGCGGAGCAGTCAGGGAGAGGCGATGGCGTGCATTTTATTTTACTTATTTTTAATCATGTATCGCCTTTGTACAAGTATTATCCCGGCCTCGACGCGCCACGCCTCGAGCGGCATCATCCACGCGCCCCTGATACATGAGGATCGACCCCCATGAGCGATGCTGAAGCCCCACTGTCGGCCCGCGTCCGCCGGCTGCTGGAGGCGGCCCCCGAGGACAGGCTGCCGTTGACCTACCAGCGGCTCGCCGAGGCCCTGGCGCTCACGCCGCCGCGTACCATTCGCCGCGTGGCGCTGGCCCTGGAACAGCTGATGCGGGAAGACGCCGCCGCCGGCCGACCCTTCATCGCCGCGCTGGTGGTCAGCCGACAGGGCGAGGGCCTGCCGCGCACGGGCTTCTTCGAACTGGCCGTCGAGCTGGGGCGCTTTCCGCAGGATCCGGCGCGCCATGCCGAGGCCTGGCGGGAGGAGTTCAGACGCGCCGTCGCCGGGCGCGAGGGCCACAACGACCAGGCCTGACAACGACGACGCCCGCCGAAGGGCGGGCGTCGTGGCTCGGGTGAGCGGAAGCGCGTATGGAGGGCGCTGTGGAGAGCGCCGTGGAGCGTCAGTCGCGGCGCCAGCGGCTGACCAGCAGCGTCGGCACGATGAGGATCACAAGGCTGATCACCATCATCCAGAAGCCGTCCTGATAGGCGAGGATCGAGGCCCGGCCGTCGGGCGACACCTCTCCGGTCGGTGCGCCGGCGATCCGGCGGCCGTGCACGACGGTCTGGTGCTCGAGCAGGATCACCAGCCCGGCGGTGCCCAGGGCGCCGCCCAGCTGCATCACGAAGTTGAGCATGCCAGAGCCGTAGCCGGTCAGGCGTGCCGGCAGCGCGGCGATGGCGTTGGCCAGCGTCGGCGGCGGGTAGGCCGCCATGCCGATCGCCATGATGCCCATGATGCCGGCCAGGGCGGCGAAGCTGGTGCTGGCGTCCATCTGCGCCATTCGCCACACCGCGTACGCCGTGCTGGCCAGGCCCGGCAGGGTCAGCCACAGCGGCGGGTGGCGGTCGCTGAGCCAGCCGACCAGCGGTACCAGCACGCCGAGCACCGCCGTGGAGGGCAGGTAGATCATGCCGGTGGTGATCGGACTGAAGTGCAGCACCGACTGCACGAACTGCGGCAGCAGGTACATCACGCTGTAGAAGGTGCCACCGAACAGCAGCATCGCCAGGGTGCCGACCACGAACAGCCGGTAGCGGAAGATCGACAGATCCATCAGCGGCTGCGCGCAGCGCCGCTGCCAGGCCACGAAGGCCGCGCCGGCGACCAGCGAGAACAGTGCCAGCCCGACGATGCGCGGGTCGCTCCAGCCCCAGCGCTGGCCGCTGGAGAGCGCCGTCAGCAGGGCGAACACGGCGGCCAGCAGCAGCCCGGCGCCGGCCCAGTCGAACGGCGGCAGCGGGCCGCGGCCTTCCCTGGGCGGGAGGAAAAACCCGCCCATCACCACCGCCGCCGCGCAGATCGGCAGCGGCACGAAGAACACGTAGTGCCACGACAGGTGCTCCACCAGCCAGCCGCCGATCACCGTCGCCAGGGTCAGCGGCAGTCCCAGGCACATGCCGTACATGGCCACCGCCATGCCGCGCCCCTCGGCGGGATAGACGTCGAACAGCACCTGCATCGCCAGCGGTCGGATCAGGCCGGTCATGGCGCCCTGGATCACCCGGGCGGCGACCAGCATCGCCATGCCGTTGCCCAGTCCGCCGAGGATCGAGGCGGCGATGAAGGTCAGCAGCAGTCCCGCATAGGTGGCGCGCTGACCGATGGCGTGCACCAGCCAGGGGGCCACCAGCAGCGACACCGTGGTGGAGGCCAGGAAGCCCGTGGAGAGCCACTGGGCCTCGGCGTCGCTCAGGCCGAGATCGTCGCTGATGAAGGGAATCGCCACGTTGACGATGGTGATCGACATGCCCAGCGCCACCAGGCCCAGCATCACGGTGAGCGTGACCCACAGCCGATAGCGGGGGCCGTAGCGCAGGTGGAGTCGGTCCCTCTGGGTCATGGCAGTCGCCTCGCGTCGGAGGTGGACGGGGAGCGCGGGGTCGGGCGATGCAGGGGAGGACGGCGCTGGGTCGAGCAATGAGAGGTGACATCCGGCACGGGAAGACTCCTTCATGCGGTCGGGGGAGAGGGCGGTGTCGACGGTGCATGGCGGGCGGTGGCACGGCATGACGCGCGAAAAGAGAGCCGGCCTCCTGGTGGAGGCCGGCCCGAAATCGAAGGAAACAGCCAACCATGCGCCGGTGCTGGCCAGATCATAGTTCGCTACCTAATTATTCTACCGCGTCGGAGCCGGCTTGGCTAGAGAGGGGGAAGCGGCGGGCGCCGGGGTGACCGCATGTCGGCACAGCAGCAGAAGTGAGCGCTGACCCATGGCGCGGCATGCTAGCCTGACGCGATGCCTGAGGACAGCGCAGTGAAGGGAGGCACGCATGGAAGAGATCGGCCTGAGCGGGCTGGTGACGAGGGAGTGGCTGGGGCAGGGCGTCAGCCTGGTGGCATTGGCGCTGTGCGTGGCCGGCTTCGCCAGCCGGCGCGACGATCGGCTGTTCGTGCTGCTGCTGTTCGCCAACGTGGCCTTCGCCGCCCAGTTCGCGCTGTTCCAGAGCTGGGTGGCGGCGGGCATCTCGGCGCTGATCGTGCTGCGCATCGTCCTGGTGCGCCGCTACCCGGGCAACGCCGCGGTGATGGCCGGGGTCCTCGTCGCCACCCTGGCGGTCGCCCTGCTGACCTGGAGCGGCCCGCGCGACGTGCCGGCACTGCTGGCCGGCCTGCTGGGCACCTGGGGCATGTTCATGCTGCGCGGCATCGCCATGCGCGCGGTGCTGGCCGTGGCGGCCTTCTGCTGGGTGATCAGCAACCTGCTGGCCGGTTCCATCGGCGGCACCCTCGCCGAGACGCTGATCCTCCTGACCAATGTGATCACCATCTGGCGCCTGCGCCGCGCCGAGCGGCGCTATGGTCTGAGCCCCTGAGCCCAGTTGACCGAGCTGAAGAGGCTGAGCGCCGAGCCGGGCCGGCCCGAGCGGTTTACATCTGGGCGACCAGATAGTTCTCGCGGCCGACCAGCTTGATCAGGCGCAGCTGCTGTTCCAGCCAGTGGGCGTGATCTTCCTCGGTGTCGGAAAGCAGCGGCAGCAGGATGGCGCGGGTGTTGAAGTCGCGCTCACGCTCGCACAGGGCGATGGCGGCCTTCAGGGCGTCGCCCACCTCGTACTCGAGCTGCAGATCGTAGCCGAGCATCTCTTCCACGTCCTTGCCGATGCGCACCTCGGTGCGGGTGTGGATGTCCGGCTTGCCCTCGAGCATCAGGATGCGCTCGATCAGCTTCTGGGCGTGGCCCTTCTCGTCGTAGAACTCGTGGTCGATGCGCTCATGGAGCTTGGTCAGCCCCATGTCGGCATACATCTCGGCGTGCACGAAGTACTGGTCCATGGCGGCGAGCTCGGCGGCGAGCAGGCCGTTCAGGGCGTCGATGATCTCTTGATTGCCTTGCATGAGCGTTCTTCCTTGTCGAGGTGACGTATCAGGTGCGCATCCTAGTCCGAGATGCGAGGTTGGTCAATTTTTCCTGATATATCAATGGCTTGAGATTGCCTTCGCGTGCGATTCGCATTCGATCCAGGTTTCGCGTCTCGTCTCTTTCCCGATTCTCCCGATGGGGGCGAGGCGGTTCAGGCGGCCACCCCGAAGACGCTTTTCAGATAGCTGACATAGGCCTCGTCCCGGGACAGCATCTTGCCCGGGGCATCGGAGATCTTGGCCACCGGCTGGCCGTTGCAGGCCACCAGCTTGATCACCATGTTCATCGGCTTCACGTCCGGCAGGTCGCAGGTCAGGCTGGTGCCGATGCCGAAACTGGTGCGGATGCGCCCGTCCAGCGCGGTCTTGATGCCCATCGCCGAGTCGAAGGTCAGGGCGTCGCTGAAGATCAGTGTCTTGCCGCGCGGGTCGATACCGAGCGTCTCATAGTGGCGGATGCACTTCTCGGCGAACACCATGGGATCGCCGCTGTCATGCCGCAGGCCGTCGAACAGCTTGGCGAAGTACAGATCGAAGTCGGCCAGGAAGGCGTCGAGGTTGATGGTGTCGGTCAGCGCCACGCCCAGATGGCCGCGATATTCCTGTACCCAGGCCTCCAGCGCGGCGCGCTGGCTGTCCACCAGCCGGCTGCCGAGCTGCTGATGGGCCATCACCCACTCGTGGGCCATGGTGCCCATCGGCGCCAGGCCGTGGCGCCTGGCGATGTCGACGTTGCTGGTGCCGACGAACTGGCCGGGAAACTCCTCGGTCAGCACCTCGACGATGGCCTCCTGCACCGGCTGGGAGAGCCGCCGCCGAGTGCCGAAGTCGGCCAGCCGGAAATCGGCCAGCTGGGCCGGCGTATAGTCGCGGCGCAGCCGGTCCATCTTCGCGCGCAGCTGGCTCACCGCCTGGTCGACGCTGGCGCCGGGATTCAGGGTGTGATTGCGCACCTCGCTGATGATGGCGAGGATCACGATCTCGAACAGGATGCTGTGCGTCCAGGGCCCGTCGATGACGATGCACAGCTCGCTGCCCTCCATGTGCAGGTCCACATACTGCGGACGGAAGCGGTACAGCTCCAGGAAGCGCACGAAGTCCGGCGACATGTAGGCGAAGCCGCTCAGGTAGTCCGATTCCGCCTCGCTCAGCGACAGCGAGGCCAGGCCGTCGATCTGGGCGCGGATCTCGTCGAGATAGGGGCGCAGGTCCTCGGCGTCGCGGCAGCGGAATTCCCAGGTCACGCTGGCATTGGGGTAGTTGTGGTGAACCCCCTGCATCATGGTGAGCTTGTACCAGTCGGTATCCAGCAGCGAGGTGATGATCTGACCCGGGGCGCGGTACGTGGCCGCCATGAAGGATGCTCCCTGTGAATGATGGTGGACCGCTGCAGCGGCCCGCGAGACCGGCGTCTCGCGGGGGGCATGATGGTAGCGTGTTCACGAATCGGTGACGAATCGGCGCCCGCGGCATCAGGGCGCGAGCCGCGCCGCCAGCTCCTCGAGGAAGGTCTGGATGCGTGCGGCATTGGTGCCCAGATCGCTCCGGCCGAGGCGCGAGGCCGAGCGCATGTCCACCGTGGTGCCCGCCGGCGTCGGCGTCAGGCGGATCACGATATCGTCCTCGAAGCCGAACCAGCGGGTGGTCGCCACCGCCTCGAGCCGGCGCTCGGAGACGGCCGCGATCGTCCAGCCGCGTGCCCGGGCCAGAGCCTCGGCGGCATCGCGCACCTCCGGCAGGGGGCGGGCGATCTCCAGCGGCCCCAGGGCCGGGTAGCCGGAACGCTGGGCCTCGGCGAAGGCGCGAGGGTAGTCGAGCGCGTTGGGCGCTTCCCTGCGCGCCTCGGCCAGCGCCTCGAAGGCCGGCGGATCGGCGAGATCGGTGGTGATGTCATGAATCGGCGGCACGCGGCGGGCCAGCTCGCGCAGCTGAAGCGGCTGGGCCACCATCGCCACCACCGCACCGATCATCAGCAGGCTCGCCAGGGCCGGCTTGCTGCGCCGGCACAGGCCGGCGATCAGGAAGGCTAGGGCGGCGACACCCGCCGCGCCCACGGCCAGCAGGGCGCCGCGATGCAGCAGCGAGAACGACTGCCCGAGCGTCAGCCATTCCATCCGGTAGGCCGGCCCTGCGCCTCCCATCAGCGCCGCCGCGAGGACGAGCAGCAGCGCGGCCAGCCAGGCCAGGGCGACCGGCCAGCGGCCGCCACGGGGTCGGGGCTTGAAGGTCAACGACATGGCGTGGCTTCCTCCCTTGGTGGTGTCCGAATGTCGATGGCGGCGATGGCCCCCTAATATAGTGCCCGAAGCCGCTCGTGCCGATGCCCGCCCTCTGTCGCCCCCGATAGCTAGACGATATGGCGCCCATGATGGCATGCCGTAAGCATGTTAAGTATCTTGTTCGGGTCTTGGCAGGGACGGCGATTCGTCCGACCCTGCCTGTTCGAACGTGAATCCCGCGAGGTCCCATGAATCCGACCATCGAACTGCTGAAGTCCCACCGCTCGGTACGCAAGTTCACCGACCGGAAGATCCCGCACGAGCTGCTGCGGGAGCTGGTCAGCGCCGGCCAGGCCGCCGCGTCCTCCAACCACGTGCAGGCCTACAGCGTCATCCACGTGACCACCCCGGCCAAGCGCGAACAGATCGCCGAGCTGGCCGGTGGCCAGGGCTATGTCGCCAGCGCCTCCGACTTTCTGGTGTTCTGCGCCGACATGAAACGGCCCACCGAGGCCTCCGAGCGCACCGGCGCCAACGTCGTGCGCGGCATGACCGAGCAGCTGCTGGTGGCCAGCGTCGACACCGCGCTGATGGCGCAGAACGTGGCCGTGGCCGCCGAGTCCGAGGGCCTTGGCATCTGCTACATCGGCGGCATCCGCAACAACCCGCAGGCCGTCAGCGAGCTGCTCGAGCTGCCGGACCACGTCTACCCGGTGTTCGGCATGTGCATCGGCTACCCGGCCCACGATCCGGACGTGAAGCCGCGCCTGCCGGTGGAGGCGATCCTCAAGGAAGACCGCTACACCGACGACCGCGAGCAGGTCGACGCCTATGACGACGAGATGCAGCGCTACTACGGCGAGCGCACCGGCGGTACCAAGGACACCAACTGGTCGAAGAGTCTCGGCCCGCTGTTCGACACCAAGCTGCGTCCCCATATGCGCGACTTCCTGGTCAAGCGCGGCTTCGAGATGAAGTAAGCGCTGCCGTTTCCAGCCGTCGGGGTCATCGTGCCGACGCTGATCGCCGCATGGGAAGCGCCTTGCAGGGACACCACCGGCCTATACTGGTTTGGTAGGGACGGTTGATCGCAGCGACGTCGGCATGGCCCCTTTGCCCGATGGTCAGGGAGAGGGGAATCAGCAGGCGAGTCGCCGGGATTTCGCATCGCCCGTGCGTCGTAACGTCCCATGACGGCTAGCCCCTGACGAGAACGGAGGGCATGACGATGAACGCGGCGGAACACCTGAGGGCCTACGCGGACGGCTGGACCCACGGCGATGCCGACAGGATCCTCAAGGCCACGGCGGAGGACTACACCTTCGACGATCCCGACTTCGGGGTCGTGACGAGGAAGGCGTTTCCGGATTACCTCACGGGCTTGAAGGAGAGCATCGCCGCGCAATGCGGTGGGCAACTCCCGGACCCCCTGATGGAGCTGTCCGAGGTGCTGAGCCACGAGGAGGGCGGCGTTCTCACGGCGTCGTGCTGGTGGTCCTTCCCGGGCACCCAGATCAAGGGGGCCGGCCTGATCAAGGCCGACGCGACCGGGGTGCGCTCCGAGGTGATCACCTATTACACCAGGCTCAGCGTCTGACGCTGCTTCGGCCGGCGATGGATCGCCGCGGGGCGGCACGACCACGTCGCGCTGCTCGAGCCGGGCCTCGGCCCACGATGCCATGATGGCGACCCAGCCTGAACTGATCCCCTTTTTTCGCGACCTTCTGCCCCTGTTATGGTCCTGGCCGTTCTGTCATCTTGACCGCCCACGACAGGGGCCGCGGGACGCGGGCCGGTTTCCAGGGTTTGAGGGGTGTCATGATGATCTACGTCGCGTTCTTCCTGATCTTCGTCGGTGTGACGTTCGCGCTGCACCAGGTGTACAGCGTGCACTACGCGATCAACTTCGAGGACGAGGAGGAGCGTCCGGAGCGGGTCAACCGGGCGCTGACGACGCTGGCCGATGAGGCCGAGGGCTGCCGCGACGGTGAGCCCTCGGAAGGGTTCAAGCAGGCGGTCGCCCGCATCTTCGGCGGCGACGTCGACCCGCGACTGGTGCTGGCGGCGGTGGCGCCGGGCCGGCAGAAGGCCTTCGCCGAGCCGCTGCTGCGCCGCCGCGGGCGCATCGACACCCGCGGCGAGCTGACCGTCGCTCACCTGCCGGGCTGGAAGAGCCGCCCGCCGCGGCACTATCGGCGTGGGCCGATGCTGGTATTGGTCATGGCCTGCAGCCTGATGGCGCTGTTCTGGGGCGGGATGAGCATCTTCACCGCGGCTTACCCGGTGGCCGTGCCGGCCCTGGCCTGGATCAACGACCTGGCCGTGCTGACCGGGCTGGTCTATGCCTCGGCGCTGCTGGCTTTCGCCGCGTCCAGGCTCGACCTCTACCTGCACGATCTCCAGCAGATCGGCCGGCTGAACCGGCGCCTGCACGAGGCGCAATAGACCGCATTTCAGAAGGCGTCGATCAGCTCGCCCAGCGTCGCCATGGCCGCCTCGCTGCGCGGCGTCCAGGGATGGCCATAGCTCAGGCGCAGGCAGTGGCGAAAGCCTTGGGTGGCGGAGAAGATCGGCCCCGGCGCCAGGCTGATGCCACGCTCCCGGGCCAGATGGAACAGGCGCAGCGAGTCCACCCGCTCGGGCAGTTCGAACCACAGGAAGTAGCCGCCGGCCGGGCGCGTGGCGCGGGTCTCGGCCGGAAAGTGTTGCGCCGCCGCGGTCAGCATCCGGCCCTGCTGGGTCTCCAGTGCATGGCGTAGCCGGCGCAGGTGGCGGTCATAGCCGCCGTGCTGAAGGTAGTCGGCGATGGCCGCCTGGGCCGGCACCGACGGCGAGATGGTCGTCATCAGCTTGAGCCGCGAGATCGCCTCCGCGAAGCGCCCGGCCGCCACCCAGCCGACCCGATACCCCGGCGCCAGGCTCTTCGAGAACGAGCCGCAGTGGATGACCAGGCCCTCGTCGTCGAACTGCTTCACCGGCTTGGGCGGCGTGGTGCCGAAGTGCAGCTCCGCGTAGGCGTCGTCCTCGATCAGCGGCACCCGGTGGCGCTTGATCAGCGCGTAGAGGGCGCGCTTTCTGTCGTCGTCGAGGCTCGCACCGAGCGGGTTCTGCAGATGGCTCATGAACCAGCAGGCCTTGATCGGCAGCCGTGCGAGGCTGTCCGCCAGCACGTCCAGGTCGACGCCCTCGCGCGGGTGCACGGGAATCTCCACCGCCCTGAGCTTCAGCCGCTCGAGGATCTGCAGGCTGGCGTAGAAGGCCGGCGATTCGATGGCGACCAGGTCCCCGGGCTCGGTCACGCACTGCAGCCCCAGGTTCAGCGCCTCCATGGCGCCGCTGGTGATCACCAGCTCCTCGGGTGGCAGCGGCATTCCCTTCAGCGTGTAGCGCAGCACGATCTGGCGGCGCAGGTCGGCGTCGCCGGCGGTCATGTCCCGGAGCACTTCGCCGCCGGTCATCGCACCTAGCCCTTTGGCCATGCTGCGGGCCAGCCGCGCGAGCGGGAACAGCTCGGGGCTGGGGAAGGCCGATCCGAACGGTACGGTGTCGGGGTCCTGGAGCGAATCGAGCACCGAGAACACCAGCTCGCTGACCGATACGTCGGCGCTCTCCTGCCGGCTCGGCGTCATGCGCGGCTCGTCCAGCACGTGCCGGGCCTGCTCGCGCACGTAATAGCCGGAGCGCGACCTGGCCACGATCAGTCCGCGATCCTCCAGCAGGTAGTAGGCCTGGAAGACGGTGGAATGGCTGATGCCGTACTGGCGGCTGGCCTGGCGCACCGAGGGCACCCGCTCTCCCGGGGCCAGCACGCCCCCGCGGATCAGCTCGGCGATCTGGTCGGCGAATGTCTCGTAGCGTTTCATCGGCGGCTCGCGGTTCCCGGCCCCGTCATCGAAGTGGTGGAAGTAGGGCATTCCATCACGGCCGGCGTGGTGGCGGAAGACTCGACCCCTAGGACGCTTTGCCCCAGGCCTCTGAGCGCCGTCTGCAAAGGAGGAAAACGCGGTATCACCGGACGAGAAACGCTGGATGCCTGTTGAGCAGGAGTGCGTGTGTAGCGTTCGTGCATAGTTAGATGATTTACCGTGACTGAGACTCTCGATATGCTGCTTTTCCGTTGTTTGCCAGGGAAAAGTATTGTGCCGATTCGACAGTCACGTCGTGACTCGGCAACTTGATTTTCCGTCGTTGAGGCATCGCCAGACAGGGGATGCCCCCCGACGCGTCAAGGCTGACTGGCGCCGTGGCAGGGGATGCCGCGAATCGGAGTTTGGCGTCCGTGCTTGCTGCGGAACTTGCCGATGGAGGCGTTATCCAATTGGGCGGTTTCACGGTTGGTCAATCGGTAACGATGAGCTGGGCGTCATGGCACAAGGACGCCGATGATAAAAGGAGATTAGATTTGGTAACCAGCTACTCATCAGCCAATGTTCTGTTCGAGGATATCCTCGCGCAGCAGGCGACAGAAGATAGCGAGGCCGCGTGGCCGAAGGGCGACATCGAACTGGTGCCCGATTCGCAGACGATCCTGTGGACGCTGGAAGACTACGGCGACCTGGTGGTGACGCTGACGTACAGCGACGATCAATGGGTCGTGCTGGCCGATATCGCCCCCGTCGCTGCGGTGAAGGACACCGCCACCCTGAATCGTCTCCTGCTGGAGCAGGGCGTGGCGATACCGCTGGTTTCCGCTGGCGTCATGACGCTCAACGGCGAAGCCCACTATGTGGTCTTCGGGCAGCTCTACGGCGGCTCCCGGCCGGAGGCGATCAGCGCCGAGGTGCATGCCTGTGCCTCCGCCGCCATCGATATCGCCGATCTCGTCCAGGACTACATCGCTTAAACGAAGGGAATCATCGTCATGTTGCGTAAAATCTTCACGGCTTTCCGCGGCGCCGCCAGTGAAACCGGCGAGGCCATCATCGATCATCAGGCCATCCGTATCCTGGAGCAGGAAATGCGCGATGCGGAGAAAGAGCTGAACGATGCCAAGACCCAGCTGGCCTCGATCATGGCGGATCGCTCGCTGGCGCAGAAGAAGGTCGACGGCCTCGTCGACAGCATCAGCGAGTACGAGGCCAGTGCCATCGCGGCCCTGGAAAAGGGCGACGAGGCCCTCGCCCAGGAAGTGGCCGAGCGCATCGCCTCACTCGAGGAAGAAAAGGCCTCCGAAGAGGCGGTGGTCGCCCAGTACGACGGCAGCATCGAGACGCTGCAATCGACGATCCGCAAGTCGCAGAACAACCAGCGCCAGATCAAGCAGCAGATCAGCGTGGTGAAGGCCACCGAGTCGGCCCAGAAGGCCCAGGCCGCCGTGGCCGAGAAGCACTCCGGGCAGAACGCTTCCATGAGCAACGCCATGGATTCGCTGGACCGCATCAAGAAGAAGCAGGAGCATCGGGCCGCCCAGATGGAGGCCGCTTCCCAGATGGAGAAGGAGGCCAGCGGCGCAGATCTCGACGAGCGTCTCAAGGACGCGGGGATCGGCTCCAGCAACCGCCAGGCCAGTGATGTGATGTCACGCCTCAAGGCGCGTGCTCAGAGCGCGGATAGCGACAGCTGATCAGCCTGTCATAGCGAAAACCCTCTCGGACAAGATGCGCCTGCTTCAGTGATGGAGCAGGCGCAGAGGCTATGTCATGCCTGTCATTGTACGTCTCTTGAAAACGCTGAAAGCATCGATGTTCCGGGTGAGCTGGAGCTTCCTGCTCTTCGTCACCCTGATGCATCTCCTGCTCTCATGGATCGCCATGGCCGTCGCCGGGGAAGCGGTCGCGTCCGCCCCGGTGACGTGGCTGTACTTCTATGTCACGACGGCCTCCACCGTCGGCTACGGCGATTTTTCTCCCGTCACGGCAAGCGGCCAGCTCGTGGCCGCGCTGTGGTTGATTCCGGGGGGAATCGCCATCTTTGCCGCGCTGATCGGCAAGGCGACCATGACCATCAGTACCTATTGGAGGCACCTCGTGGAAGGACGAAGCGACTACCGTGCGCTGACCGGTCATACCCTGGTGATTGGCTGGCACGGTGAAACGACCCGCAACATCATCAATATCCTGCGCGCCGACAGCGAGTTGCCCGACGATATCGTGCTGTGCGTCTGCCAGGACCTCAGCAACCCGATGCCCGGCGATATCAAGTTCGTGCGCGGCGAGAGCTTCGCCAACGCCGAGCTGCTGCAGCGAGCCGGAGTCGCCGGCGCCAGCCGCATCATCATCTACGACGACAGCGACGAGCGGGTCGCCACCATCGCGCTCTCGGTCTATCCCCTCAAGTCGGAGCGCTGCCACATCGTCGCGCACTGCGGGGATCCGGATACCGCGGCCATGCTGCGCCGAACCCTGCCCGGGATCGAGTGCACCGAAGCGCTCGCCATCGAAATGCTGGTGCGCTCCTCGACGGATGCCGGCATCAGTCGGGTGGTCAATGAACTGCTCTCGGTGACGCACGGTGCCACCCAGTACCAAGCCTGCCTGCCGGCGACTCAGGGCATGACCTACGGCGAGCTGTTTGCCCGGGCCAAGCGCCAGTGCGATGTCACCCTGCTCGGCATCAGCGACAGCAACGAAGAAGACGGCAACCTGCTCAACCCGCCGGGAGACGTCGTGCTGCATGAGGGTGACGTGATCTTCTACATGGGCAACAAGCGACTTTCCGAGCATGAGCTGATGACGCTGCTGGCGCCGTCGGCCGCCGTCACTCGGTAACGCCTTCGAGGAATCTTCAGCATGTTCGACAAGATGAAAGCCCTGCTGCGCGGTGCGACTTCCGACCAGAAGGAACAGCAAGCCTTCGATGATCAGCAGGCCAGGCTCGCTCGCGGCCTGCCGACCCACATGTCGCCGGAAGACTTCGCCGGCATGCGTCTCGACGGGCGCGTGACCTTCGATCTGCTGGCACTGGCGCCCTACAGCGACCTGCTTTTCGACAGCAGTATGGGCGGGCAGGACCTGCATATCGCCGCCGTGGGAACGGTCGACCTGGGGCAGGGTGAAAGCCTGGTGCGCTTCTACCTGGAGAACGACACCTGGGTGCAGGCCTCGGTCGAAGCGGGAAAGGTGATCGAATATAAGCTGTTCGATTTCTACCAGGTGCAGCATCTGGCCGATACCGAGTTTGACCGCCTTATCAACGAACACGGTGTATCCAATGGCGGAGTGTCACTGGGGAAAGCCGTGCTTCCGCTTGAAAGTGAAAGTGGGCAGACGGCAAGCTATGGCCGGGTTTGGGGGCAGGAAGGCGTGCCCTGGTCGCCACCGGTGCTGCTCGAAGAGGAAGTCACCACGCTGGAAAGCGTCATCAACCGTCGGGTCATTCACCACTGCATGCTCTATGAGCGTCAACTCGAAGGCGAGAGACGCTACGAATATGTGCTGCTGAGTGGCGAAGCCGACGAGGAGGATCGCAGCTATCAGCTGGTGACCAACCTCGGTATCGATCTGAATCCGAATAATATTACGGCGGTATAACGCTCAGGCGCTGTATTCGCCAACCGCAATGGACCACTTCATACAAGGAATCGTATATGAACTATCTCGCCGGGCTCCCCGCCTTTCTCTGCTATCTCATCACTGGCGTCGTGATGCTGGTGCTGTTCATGTTCTGCTACAGCAAGGTGACCCCGCACAAGGAATGGAAGCTGATCCAGGCGGGTAACACCGCGGCGTCGGCGGCGTATGGCGGTGCCATTCTCGGTTTCACCATCCCGCTCTATAGCGCCATGTCGCACTCGATCAGCCTGGTCGATTTCATCCTGTGGGGCATCGTGGCCTTCGTCGTCCAGATCGTGACCTTCTTCGTGACCAAGGGCGTGCTGAAGCTGCAGGGGCAGAGCCTGTCCACCCACATCAGCGAGGCGCATGTGGCCTACGGCGTGCTCAGCGGTAGCATCGCCGTCGCGGTCGGCCTGCTCAACGCCGCCTCCATGACCTGGTAAGCGGCCGTGAAAAAAGGAGCGAAAGGAAACGTTATGGACAACGCCAACAAGCACCTTCCGCGGCGCAAGCGCAGCATGCGCATCACTTTGGCGCTGATGGGCGCCGGGGCGGCCTCGACCCTGGTGGGATGCGGCAACAGCACGCCTCCCGAGACGCTGAGCAACGTGGAGTTCGATGATACCGAAACCTATCGCAGCGTCGAGGAGTGCGTGGAGGGCGGCATCTATACTCAGCAGACCTGTCAGTCGGCCTATGAGGAAGCGCGGCGGGACGTACCGAGTTATCGCGACGAGGAGTGGTGTGAAGAACTGTACGGGGAGGGTGCTTGCGAGAAAGCTCCAAAACCCGATGTCGCTATCGATAATTGGTTCATGCCGGCCATGATGGGGTTCATGGTCGGCAACATGACCGCCTCCTCCAGTCGCGGTCACATGGTCAACCACCACTATCAGGAACCGATCTACCGCACCCGGGATAATCAGGACGACTGGTCAGCGGCCACCGCGGCGGCTTCCAGCCGCATGCGTGGCGTCGAGTCATCGATACGTACTACGGTCAGAACGGAGAATCGGGCCGCGCGGAACTCCCGCTCGAGCTCATACTCGTCGTCTCGTTCGAGCTCATACTCGTCGTCTCGCGCGACCTCCCGCAGCGGCTTCGGCTCTCGCTCCTCGGCGCGGGGCGGCTTCGGCTCCTGACGCGACAGCGACGGCGTTGCGCCCAGCAAGCCCCGGTGATTCCCCCCGGGGCTTGTTCGTCAATGCCCTGCTTGCTTTCCCTCCTGACTTACTCGTAGAGATCGCCCCATGTTGAAAATCCCCGTGCAAGAGCGCAAAGCTTGGAAAGACCTGGCCAAGGACCTGGGGTTTCATTTCCATACCATCGACGGTGAGGCCTACTGGCGAGAGGAGGCCTATTACCAGTTCACCCTGCGACAGATCGAGGAGGACATCGAGGCGCCCACCGAAGAGCTGCACGAGATGTGCATGGAAGCGGTAGAGCGCGTCTGCCGCTCCGATGCGCTACTCGACAAGCTGTGCATTCCCGAGTTCATGTGGGAAAGCGTGCGGTCCTCCTGGTGGAGCGGTCAGCCCCAGCTGTATGGGCGCATGGACCTGGCCTACGACGGCCAGGGCAAGGCCAAGCTGCTCGAGCTCAACTACGATACGCCGACCTCGATTTACGAAGCGGGCTTCTTCCAGTGGGTGTGGCTCGAACAGGCGATGGAACAGGGGCTGATCCCCTGGCATGCCGACCAGTTCAACTCGATCCAGGAAAAGCTGATCGGCGCCTTCGCCCATATCGGCCAGCGCCTGGTGACGCCGGAGATGCACTTCTCCAGCATCAAGGATCACGTGGAAGACCGCGCCACCGTCGAATACCTGCAGGACTGCGCGATCCAGGCCGGCATGGACGCTCCCTTCGTCTACATCGAGGACATCGGCCTGCGCGAAGACGAGCGGCATTTCCTCGACCATGAGGACAAGCCGATCCAGGCCATCTTCAAGCTCTATCCCTGGGAGGAAATGGCCGACGACGAGTTCGGCAGCCAGGTGCCGGAGAGGGATACCCACTGGTTCGAGCCGCCCTGGAAGACCATCCTCAGCAACAAGGGCATCCTGCCGCTGCTGTGGGAATGGAACGAGGGGCACCCCAACCTGCTGCCGGCCTACTTCGACGACGATCCCCGCCAGCCGCTGAGCAGCGGCTGGGTGCGCAAGCCGTTCTTCTCGCGGGAGGGCAGCAACATCGAGCTGGTCACGCCCGGCGGCGAGCGGGAGTCGGTGGCCGGCCCCTACACCGATAGCCCGCATATCCTTCAGGCCTATCATCCCATGCCGAGATTCGGCGAGGAGCACGCGCTGATCGGGAGCTGGGTGGTGGGAGATCGCGCCTGCGGCATCGGCATCCGCGAGGACAAGGGGCGCATCACCAAGGACACCAGCTGCTTCGTGCCGCACATCATCCTGTGATCGGCTAGGGTAAAAGCTCAGAGGCCTTGGTCGATCGTCATGGGTGGCCCCGGCCAGGAAGGGCCGGGGCGTGGGGCTAGTACGGGGAGGCGCGGCGCATCACTTGAAGCGTGAGCGGGCCTTCTCGAGGGAGTCGCTCAGCGAGCCCCAGGCACGTTCCGCGCCGGCCTTGATGTCATCCCAGGCGTCGTCGCTGGCGTCGCGCAGCTCGTCGAGCTTCTGGCGCATCTCGTCGCGCTTGGCCTCGAGCTCATCGACTTCCTTCTCGTGCTCGATGCGCTGGTCGGCCTCGGCGCCCCTGGCGCGGGCCTTCAGCTTGTCCACCTCGGCCTGCATCTCGTCCAGCTTGGCGCGCAGCTTCTGTTCGTAGGCATTCCGGTCGCTCATGGGAAGACTCCTTTCCGTCGGCGAGTGAATGACACCTTGGTCGTGCCCGTCGCGGGGCAACACGGTGTGGTCGTTATAGGGTGGCATACGGCCCCGGGTAGCTGGCAAGGTCGCGCATATCGGCATATACCAGTCGGTATCGATGACCATCCACGGATTATCAGCCCGGCGAGCCTGGCGGAGGTGCCATGAAGTCTCTTTCGAGTACGGGATTCGCGATTCTCGGCGCGGCGCTGGTCGCGATCAGCTACGGGCTGGCGCGCTTCGCCTTCGGCCTGTTCGTGCCGCAGATCCGCGACGCGCTGGAACTCACGCCCTACGCCATCGGCATCATCGGCGCGCTGCCGCTGATCAGCTTCCTGCTGTCCACGGTGGTCGCGCCCTTCATCACCGACCATCTCGGCGCCCGCAACACGGCGGTGCTGTCCGGCCTGTTCGGCGTCGGTGGCCTGGGGCTGATCAGCCAGGCCTCCGACGCGCTGATGCTGGGCGCCGGCGTGTTCGCCTGCGGCATCTGCACCGGCCTGATGATGCCGGCCCTCACGGCCGCCATGCAGGCGATGGTGAGACGTTCGCTGCACGGGCGCGTCAGCTCTGTGATGAACGCCGGCACCAGCATCGGCGTGATCGTCGCCGTGCCCACGGTGCTGTTCATGGTCGGCGCCTGGCGGCTGGCCTATCTCTCGTTCGCGATCTGCACCGCCGTCGGCGTGGTCGCCGCCTGGTGGTTCCTGCCCTCGGTGTCGCGGATCGTGCCCTCGAACGCCGCGCCGCCGCCGCCGCTGCCCGAACTGCCCTGGTCGCGCCTCGTGCGGCTGTCGCTGTTCGCCTTCGTGATGGGCTTCGTCTCGTCCGCCTACTGGATCTTCGCGCCCGACCTGGTCGTCACCCTCGGCGGCCTGTCGCCGGCCTCCACCGGCTGGCTGTGGCTGGCGGTGGGCATCGCCGGCCTCGGCGGCGCCGTGGTGGCCGACCTGGCCGACCGCAACAACCCGCCGATCACCCACGCGCTGATGCTGATGATGCTGGCCGCCAGCCTGGCGCTGCTCGCGGCCAGCCCTGCCCAGACGCCGCTGGCGGCGTTCTCGGCTCTGGTCTTCGGCCTGGCCTACATGAGTCTGACCGGGCTCTACCTGATGACCGGCATCCGCCTGCTGCCGGGCCGGCTGTCGGTGGGGCCGGTGCTGCCCTTCATGGCGGTGTCGGTGGGGCAGGCCACCGGCTCGCCGGTGGTCGGCGGGCTGGTCGACGCCTTCGGCTACGCCACGGCGTTCTCCCTGTTCGCCGCGCTCGGCATCCTGGTGGCCATCCTCTCGCCGTTCTATCCCGGCCATATCGAGCACGGCGACGACGAGGAAGAACAGGCGGCCGAGGAAGACACCGGCCTGCAGGCGGCCTACGACCACCAGCTGCAGAACGAGGAAGGCGAGCCGCTGGAGGATCCGGAGGAGCTGGAAGAGCAGGAGGCGCTTGCCGTGGAATCCGCCGACACCGCTGCCGAGAAAGGCGAGACGGAAAAAACCGGCAACGGCTCCCGGTAACGGCTCAAGCGGTCTATGTGACCGCGCAGGAGCGCCATCAGGGCAGCCGATCCTTCGGCACCTGGTGGCGCTTTTTCATGCAGGAAGGGGCGCGTCTGGGACAGCGACCTGTTCTTGCTGATCTCGATTTCTCATGGCGCCGGCCAGGAAGAGCCTGCCAGCCCCTCACCGATACTTGTGCTGCCAGCCCTTCACCGCGATCTGCTCCTTGAGCAGGTCCAGCATGTCCACCAGCACCTGCTCGGTGATCCGTTCGGTCTCGGGGTCGGTGCGCAGCCAGGCATCGAAGCCGCTCTCGGCCAGGTGTTCCACCAGGGCGGAGAACTCCGACGACTTCAGCCCCGCCAGCGCCTCGTCGACCAGGTGGCAGGCCAGGTCGGAGAGCGAGGCCTCGAGCCCGCGGGTCAGCGGGCCGCCCATCGGCAGGCGCGACAGCCGCTTGAGCTCCGGACTCTCCGCCAGGGTGCGGCCGACCAGCCCGCGCACGTAGCGCAGGGTGTCGTCGCGGTTGCGGTCGTAGGCGTCGCCGGCCATGGCCTCCAGCCGCTGGCTGATCTCGCGGATCAGCGCCTGCTTGCGCGGCTGCACCACGCGCTCGATCACCGGGGCCGAGAGCCCGTCGCCGGCGCGGATCTCCTGCTGCACATTGTCGAGCATGCGGATGGCGATGCGGTCGGTGAGCTCTTCCAGCAGGATGTCGTAGTACTTGGCGGCCACGCTGTAGATGTACCAGCGGCGCACGTCGATCAGGCCCATGCGCTGCAGGCGATGCAGCAGCGAGATCACGCGCAGGATGCGCAGCAGCCGGAAGCCGCCCAGCGGGATGCAGCCGAGCACGTCGTACCAGTGCACGAAGGGGTAGAAGAACCAGCGGTGATAGTGGCGCTCGGCGATGGCCACTGCCCAGCCCAGCAGCACGTCGAGCAGGAAGATGCCGACGAACGCCAGGTCGATGGTCAGGAAGTTGGCGTGGATGTTCCGTTCGTAGGCGCCGTACAGCCCGGGGGCCACGGCCTCGAAGGCGGCGTTCAGCGGCGGCAGCAGGAACAGGCTGTCGAATAGCAGCAGCCCCAGGTTGGCGATCACCAGCGCGATGATGAACAGGTCCCACACCAGGTGGGCCCGTTCCAGGGCGGGCGAGGTCGTGCGCGTGGCAGGCATGGCGCCTCCTTGAGCTCGATGCCGAAGGGTCGCCTCTCATCCTAAAGCCTCGATCCCTCCTCGACACCCCGGGCGTGTCCAACGACGACGGCGCCGCCGGGCCTTCGGGGGTCACCGCTCCCGTGCCGTCAGGCGCCGTCTCGCCACTCCTGGAGCAGCCGGCTCACCAGCTCGCCGCCGGGGAGTTCGCGCGCCAGCGGCGCGCCCTGTCCGGCCCAGTGCGCCGCGAAGTCATGATCCCCGCGTTCGGCCGCCGCCGCGTTGAGCCGCTTGGCCGCATCGTACGCCAGCGGATAGGCGGGCGGCATGACCTTGAGCGTTGCCCCGGTCGTGGCATCGGGCGTGGCCTCGGCATGGCGCATCAGGCGATTGAGGATGCCGCGCGCGGGGCGCCCGGACAGCGCCGTGGTCATGCGGGTCGTCTCGGCACGCTCGCTCTTGAGGGCCGCGCGATAGCCCTCGTTGGCCGCCGATTCCGGGCACAGCAGGAAGGCCGTCCCCAGCTGGGCGGCGCAGGCGCCCAGCGCCAGGGCCGAGCGGATGCCCTGGCCATCCATGATGCCGCCGGCCGCGACGATCGGCAGCGCCGTTTCCCTGACCAGCCGGCGAACGAGCACGGAGGTGCTCAGCCGCTCATCGTCCGCCGCCGGATCGAAGCAGCCGCGGTGCCCGCCCGCCTCATCGCCCTGGGCCACGATAGCGTCTATGCCCCGCGCCTGGATCTCGCGCGCCTCCCGCAGGTTGGTCGCCGTCGCCAGCGTGTAGATGCCGGCCTCGCGCAGCGCCCGTATCCGCCCCTCGGACGGCAAGCCGAAGTGAAAGCTGACCACGGCGGGGCGCGTCTCGAGCAGCATCTCGAAGGCCGCCTCGTCCTCCACGAAGCTGCGGTAGATCTCGTCGAGCCCGGCCGGCGGCTCGCGGTCGTATGCCCGGAACAGCGGCGCCAGGTGCGACAGCCAGGCCGCCTCCCGGGCCGCGTCGCGCACGGCGGGCGCATGGCAGAAGACGTTGACGTTGAACGGGCGGGGCGTCAGCGCCCGGGTGCGTTCGATCATCGCCCGAGCCTTATCGACGCCGCTGGCGCCGATGCCCAGCGAGCCCAGGCCGCCGGCATTCGACACGGCCGCCGCCAGCTCCGGTGTGGCCACGCCGGCCATGGGCGCCTGGATGATTGGCTGGATGCCCAGCCGGTCGGTCAGGGGATTCGGCGATGACATGGGCACGGCCTCCACGAGCGGGGAAACGATGGCTTCCATTAATTCTCAAATCGAGAATAAAATAACTCTATGGATTGCAAAAGGCGAACGATGTGGATCTGGAAACCCTGAGAATCTTCGAGACCGTCGCTGCCGAGCTGAGCATGACCCGCGCCGCCGCGCGGCTCGGGCGCGCGCCGTCCAACGTCACCACGCGCATCCAGCAGCTGGAGGCGGAGCTGGACGCGGAGCTGTTCGTTCGCCTCGGCAAGCGCATCACGCTCTCGACGGCGGGGCAGCGCTTCCTGGCCTACGTGCAGCGGCTGCTGGCGCTGGAGGACGAGGCCCGGCAGGCTGTGGGCGGCGATGGCGGCAGCCTGCGCATCGGCAGCATGGAAAGCACGGCGGCCAGCCGGCTGCCGGCGCCGCTGGCGGCCTTCAACCGCGCCCATCCGGCGACCCGGCTCGAGGTCAGCACCGGCCCCTCGGGGCCTCTGGTGGATGAGGTGCGCGACGGGCGGCTGGACTGCGCCTTCGTGGCCCTGCCTGCCGAGCTCGAGAACGAGAAAGCCCTGGCCGAGATGGGGCTGCAAAGCGCCCCGGTGTGGGAGGAATCGCTGCTGTTGCTGCTGCCGCCCGCCGATGCCAAGGCCACCGCGTCGGATGAGCTGTGTACCCGCACTCTGGCCGCCTTCCGGCCGGGCTGCACCTACCGCGCCATGGCGGAGCAGCGGCTCGGCATCGTCGCCGGAAGCGAGTGGCGCGTTCAGGAGCTCGGGTCCTATCACGCGATGGTGGCGGCCGTGTCGGCGGGCGCCTGCGTCACCCTGCTGCCGCGCAGCGTGCTGGCACTGTGCCGCGTGCCGGACGACCTGGCCACGCTGGAGATGGGCACCGCCGGCACGCGCCTGCTGTGGCGCCGCGGCTACGAGACGCCCGCATTCCAGGCGTTCGCGGGAGAGTTCCTGGCAGGCGCCTGACGCCCTGGGCAATAGGGAAATAGGGAATAGGAGAGGGTTCGATGAACGTCGAGAGTGTGGAAAAGGAAGACTATCGTGAGCTGCTGGAGGTCTGGGAGGCATCGGTCAGGGCAACGCACGATTTCCTGCGTGAAGACGACCTGCTGGAGCTGAAGCCGCTCATCTACGAGCAGTATTTCGGCGCCGTCGATCTAACGTGCGTCAAGGGCGAGAGCGGAGACATCCTGGGCTTCTGCGGCGTGCTCGACGGCAAGATCGAGATGCTGTTCATCGCGCCGCAGGCGCGCGGCGCCGGCATCGGTTCCTTGCTGCTGGATGACGCGGTGACCGCTCAGGACGCCTCCCGGGTGGACGTCAACGAACAGAACCCGCAGGCGCTGGGCTTCTACCGGCACAAGGGGTTTTCCGTCACCGACCGCTCGCCGCTCGACGGGTTGGGCAAGCCCTATCCGCTGCTGCACATGGCGCTGGTGAACACGCCGTGACGCGCCGCGCCCCTGGCCTCGACGGTGGCACCTCAGCCCGTCAATAGGCCCTCGCCGAGCGCCTCGCCCAGCCGGTCCACGGCGGCGGCCAGCTTCTCGTCGATGACGTGGAGATACGCCGTCCAGTCGTCGACGTGGTTGAGCTCCGCCTTGCCGTCCGAGATGCCGCGCAGCACCACCAGCGGCACGTCGAAGCGGGTGCAGGCGCGCAGGCAGGCGTAGCTCTCCATGTCCACCATGTCGGCGGCGATGGCGGCATAGGCCGCCCCCGAGACGATGTTGGCGCCGGTGGAGAGCGATGCCTCGCGAATCCCCGGAATGCGCAGCGGCAGGGGCAGGATGTCCGGCAGGTCGAGGAAGGGCGTCACGCCCTTCTGGAAGCCGAGCGGCGAGGCGTCCATGTCGCGGTAGGCCACCGACGTCGCCTGATAGACCTCGGTCTGCTCCAGCGCCCGGCTGCCCGCTGAGCCCAGCGACACCACCAGGTCCGGCCGTTGCCCGCTTGCTTCCAGCGCCGCCAATGCCGCGGTGAGCTCCACCGCCGCCTCCACCGGCCCCACGCCGGTCATGAAGGGCGTGAACTGCGCCTTCATATGCGGGCCGTATTCGGCGTCCGCCGCCATCACGAACAGCACGGAGCTGCCGCCCAGCGTGGTCAGCGGTACCGGCGCGCGTGGTGTCTGATTCATCCCGAAAGTCTCCCGCAATTCATGAATGCCACCATCATGGCGGGCAGGCGCGTTGGCGCCAAGCGGGGGAGGGCGTGAGGGAGGCGAGCGGGGCGTTCCCGCAAGACCGATCTAGATCAAAAGCCGAAGTGAAATTGTCACCAAGCGGTGACATTCTGAAGCCCTCGTTCTAGGCTGAGCTATCAGCCAACCAGCAAGGGACTGCCATGGCCGATCACACCGAATCCCGCATCACTTTGCATCCGCATTCCCGGCGGGTGCGCATCCTTGCTGGCGACACCCTGATCGCCGATACCTGCGACGCTATCGAACTGCGCGAACATGGATATTCACACCGTCAGTATGTACCCAAAGAGGATGTGGATATGGCGAAGCTGTCGATTTCCTCCACCGTCACCCACTGCCCGTTCAAGGGCGATAGCACTTATTACTCGCTGCCCGATATCGCCGATGTGGCCTGGAGCTATGAATGGCCGAACGATGATGTGCAGGCGATTGTCGGGAGGTTGGCGTTTGATATGGATAAGGTGACGGAGCTTGTGGAGTGACGTCCGCTATCGACCCAAAGCGGACCGTTATGCAGGGTGCGGCATATGTCGGATCATCGACGTGGAGGGTGGATAGCTGCCGTTCGCTGCAGCTAAAAAGTCGCGACAGTCTGTGTGAAAATTACTTGCACCTTGTTGAGAGGCAGTAGTTTCCAACGACTGGTCTGCGCGGTATGGTTGTGCAAAGAATGTATTGGTGAACGAGGCCGGCAGCGTGACAGAAAAAAGTGATTTAGCTCAGCTGATTATCGATGGCGATGCCGCCGGACGCCTTATCCCAACCATTCTCGACTTTGAATACAAAGACAGAAAACGGGAACTTGGCGGTTTCTTGGCTGATTTGAACAACTCGGGTGAGATCGCTCTGCTCTCGGACGCCAACCTTGCGGCCATACGACAGCTTGAGCACAACGACTTTTGGATGGTGTTCGGCGCGTTGTCTGACGCAATTGAGCACGTGGCGGATGATTACCCTGCTGTACAGAAGTTTGCTGAGTGTCTGGTCGAGAGAGCAGGTAACGATGGGGCTTCTAACACTCCGTTTGTGTCATTCGTTCGTTGGTGCGAAAAACATCCCTATCAAGCCAGAAAAATAATTGCAGGCGCAAAAGACGGCCAAGAGGATTGCCAACGTTCCTGTGTGTTTGCCTTACAAGGTCTCAATGACTTTGGATACTTAGTGGATTTCTTAGAGGACAGTAGAGCGGAATTCCGATCTATAGGATTTCGCGCCTTAGTAAGGCTCAAGAATATGACATCACAGGACGACCAAACTGGTATAGATGCTTGCCTTTCGGAAATTCAAAGCCCGTCTTCTGATGATGCGCGAAATGCTGCTATTGAGGCCGTTTTTCGTATTTGGGACAATGGTGCGACCAAGGAAAAATATCGGCAAGACGAAGCGATAAAGTCCCTTCTCGCCCAGCCGACAGATGACGACTTGGTGCGCCTGTGCGCGATGCTTTTCTATCACAAGAATGCATCCACAGAGCAAACTATCAGTGCAGTATTGAGTAGGTCAAAAAGCATATCCTCCAGCTTCGAGACAGCAAGCCACTGGATAGATAACGCACTAACCTGGAAAGATGAACGCTGGTCATTCAATGAGGTGGTCGCGTTCATAGAGGCCATGGTTCCGCACTTCGAGCAGCCAGCAAAGAGCAAGCAGTTTCATAGCTTTTGCGAATGGGTTTGGGAAGAACCTGCAAACACTTCATACCTTTTCGCGCGCTGGCTTAATTCTGGCGACTTCTCCTTGTGCAGCTTCTTGGCCGAAATGGTCAGCGGCGGAGATAAGGGAGCAGCGCTATCTCTCCTGCCGCAAGACTTACCTCCAGAAGCGGTAGATCAAGTCTTTCTAGCCCGAAAATGTATCGGCTTTCTTTGGCTGCATGAGATCACGGCAGCGTCAATTCTTCTTAGTCTAGTCGAACATGGGCATTCAGATGCTGTTCCTGAGATTGAAGGTCTCCTTTGGGAACCGCTGCTCCTTAGCTACTCTAGTGAGCTTAGGCCGTATCTTGAGCAACAAGCGTCTAGTGCTTCCCCAACTGTGGCTAAGGCGGCTCAAGAGCTGATAGCGCACCACGCAGAATATATTGAGGGGCTGGAAAAGGCGCAGGACCTTAGCGAACTTGAACCCTCAAATGAAGCGAGACGAGCGGCGACGATCAAAGATCACCAGAGGAACACGGATATTCAAAAGCAAGCGCGCAAAATGTCTATCTTTGGCGATATGTTTCATACTGCGACGATGCTTTACGGTCGCAAGAGCTTCAGTATGATCACGGGTGCTGATGGCAAAAAGTTACCAAGTATCACCCCCCTGAGCGAACACTCCTATAGCGTTGAATTTCCTCGTTTATCCGTAGTTGACCCGGTTGGGTTTAATCGTTTGCTCTTGGTTTGCAGGGTCGAGCAGAGAAAAGAAAAATGAAACTGATACTCAAAGAATATCTGGCGTCCCTCAAGGAACGAGGTGACCTTGACAAAGCATTGTTGCCCAACCTGCTTTCCGCGATGGGGTTGCAGGTTCTGAAAACCCCAATGATCGGAACCCGCCAAGATGGAGTTGATATATCCGCTGTCGGTCAGTTGCCAGACGATGAGCAGAAATATCTCTATTTGTTTTGTGTCAAGGCAGGAGATGTTGGGCGCAATGACTGGGATGCCGGGCCACAATCAGTAGGCCCTGAACTTCGAGAAATTCTACAGGTGTACATTCGCTCAAAGATTGCCAAAGAGCATCAAGATTTGCCGATCAAAATTTGCCTGTGCATGGGGGGAGAATTAAAGGAAACGGTTGAAGGGAACTGGGCCGGCTTTACAGCGACTTATGCAAGCGAGAAAATTGGTTTTGAGTTGTGGAATGGAGACCGGTTAGCTGGATTTATGGAAAAATCTTTGCTGGCTCGGGAGTTGCTGGACGAAGCGGCGCGCAGGCATTTTCAGAAAGCCCTTGCAATGGTGAATGAGCCAGAGGCCTGTTATGAATATACCAGAAGTTTTGTTGCCATCGTTCTCCCACAAGAGGACATGAAAGACAAAGAGCGCCTATTGAGGCTAAGGCAGGCGTATATTTGCCTCCACGCCATTTGCGCCTGGGCGGTTGAAGTAAAGAGTCTCGATGTCGTTTATCGGATATCTGAATTGGGCTTGCTGTTCTGCTGGGATGCAATGCGCGAAGAACCCGTCAAGACGAAGCCTACCAAACATCAAGACGCTCTGATGGAAATTTTGGACCAGTACGTCCGGCTCTATTTGATGATGTCCGAGGTTTATTTTGAGAAGGTTCTGTATCCTCATGCCGAGACGCTTCATGCGCTAACGGTTTCGGTGAAGTCGCGAGAAGCGGTCGATGCCAATCTTGCGATGTTCGACTTGCTTGGCCGTGCGGCCACCCGTGCAATCTGGACGGACTTGTTCGGGAAAGCTCTCTCGGAGGCGAACCCCGAGTTAGCTCACAGTCTGAACGAGCAGACAAAGAAGATGCTCGATATGTTGGTGGCCCTGATCAACAACAACCCGACTTTGGGGTCTCCGTTCAAGGACGATCACATGATCGAGGCAGCCTTGGTCATGTATCTTGCTCAACAAACATCGTCAGGCAGGCGATTTATGCCATGGTTTCATGCCATGGCTGAGAACACATCGTTCGCGCTTCTAACCAATACCAGTTACCCAACGTGCTTTCGCGACTACAACGATCTGCTTGCTCATCCTGCGAGTAATGAACAGGAGTACCGTGATGAGGCTTGTGTTGGCAGTGTCCTGTATCCCTACCTGTTCACTTGGCTTCAGTATTGCGCCGAACAAGTTTTCATTGAAGAATTCTCCAGACGACTTTCCCAAAAAATACCCGATTGCACACATCAGGCGTGGTTCCCCGATGAGGAGACAGACCAAAAAATCTGGCGTGGGGATACCTACCATGGGATTTGCGTGACTGACCTGTCGCCAGCACGTGGAAATGCGGAGATAGCAGATTCCTTGAACCTAGCAATCAAAGAGTGTGGGGCAATTTTTGAAATGACAGCGATGAAGCGAGGACTGGTTCCACTTTTCTTGACGGCCTGTAGGCACTACCGCTTGCCTATCCCGCCAACACTTTGGATGCCGCCGCAAAGCAATTCAGATGAGGCTCTGGTAGAGCCCCATTCATAGTAGAGCAAGAAGTCTTTTTGCCCTTTGGCGAAAGCTGCGCTGCAGTACCGTCGGGGGCCGTCAATGTCCGCATTTGGCCGAAAACTGACCTTAAATTCGGCTTGAATTGGGGAGCCGATACTCATCAACTCCCCAGCCCACTCACTCGCATCACTCGCCGCTGAGCCGCGTCCATCAGCTGTCCGCGGCCGGTTTCCACCAGCGTCAGCCAGTGGCGGGCGCGGGTGATGCCGGTGTAGACCAGCTCTCGGGTGAGGATGGGATTGGGCGCGTCGGGCAGCACCAGGGCGGCGTGGGTGAATTCCGAGCCCTGGGACTTGTGTACCGTCATCGCGAACACCGTCTCCACCGATTGCAGGCGCGAGGGCAGCACCCACTTGATGCGGTCGGTGCCGTCGCCGGCGGGGAAGGCCACGCGCAGCAGGCGGCGGCTGCCTTCGCCAATCGCATTGTTCGGGCGCTGTGAAGAGAGTGCAGAGTCCGGGCGCGGCATGTCCAGGGTGATGCCGATATCGCCGTTCATCAGCCCCAGGCCGTAGTCGTTCCTGGTGACGAGCACCGGGCGGCCGGGGTACCAGCGCTGGCGGCCGTCCTGGCTGTCGATCAGCTTCTCCCGCTCCAGTGCCTGTCTCACCCGCTCGTTCAGGCCTTCCACGCCCCAGGGGCCGCGGCGCAGCGCGCACAGCAGCTGGAAGTCGCCGTGGGCCGCCAGCACCGCGCGAGCCCAGTCATCGAATTCCTGCTGAGTCGCGTCGTCGGCCGGGCGTCGCTCGGCCATCACGTTAAGAAAGTGGCGGTAGCCCACCGGCAGCGCGATGGCGGCGCGGGCGCCGGGCTGATGGTGAGTGAAGCGCTCCGGGCAGCCGGTCACGGCCAGGCGGGCCAGGCCGCGCTCGTCGTCGGCGGAAAGCTTCTGGTGCGAGAGGTCCGCGAAGCCGGCGCTCAGGGCATCGCCAATCGCTTTGCGCTTGGCGGCAGGCTCGGCCTCCAGATTGATCGCCGCGGCCAGCTGACCGATGCCGCTGTCGGCGGTGAAGCGGTGGCTGACGCGCAGCATGGCGATGGCCTGATCGAGGGGCTGGCCGACGGCGTCCAGCGTCTCCGCGGGCAGCGGCTGGCCGGTGGCCTCGCTAAGCCACTCGGCGGTGGCCGGGGTGTAGTGACCGCCCTCGGCCCGGGCGCACAGGTCGCCGAGCACGGAGCCGGCCTCCACCGAGGCGAGCTGGTCCTTGTCGCCGAGCAGCACCAGCCGCGCCCGGGGCGGCAGCGCCTCGAGCATCGCGGCCATCATGCCCACGTCCACCATCGAGGCCTCGTCCACCACCAGCACGTCCAGCGGCAGCGGGTTGTGGCGGTCGTGGCGGAAGCGGCGGGTGTCGGGCCGCGAGCCCAATAACCGATGCAGCGTGCTGACGTCCTTCGGAATCACCTCGCGCAGCCGCTCGGGATCGTCGGCCAGGCCGTCGAGGTCGAGCCGGGCCACCTGGCCGGCGATGGACTCGTTGAGCCGGGCGGCGGCCTTGCCGGTGGGCGCGGCCAGGCGGATGCGCAGGGGCGGTGCGCCGTCCGCTTCGCTTTCCTCGTCTTCGTGATTCCCCATGGCCAGCGCCTGGAGCAGGGCGAGCAGGCGCACCACGGTGGTGGTCTTGCCGGTGCCGGGGCCACCGGTGATCACCGCGAAGCGCGAGCGGCCGGCCAGGGCGCAGGCGGCCTTCTGCCAGTCGATCGTCGCGGTCTGGGTGGCGCCATCCTGAGCGGCGGTCGCCTTCGGGTCTGGAAAAAGCGCATCGAGGATCGGCCGCAGGCGGGCCGCGTCCGGCGCCTCGAAGGCCTCCGCGTCGTCACCGTCGGGGGAGGGCGCGTCGAGCCGGGCGAAGATCCGGCTGTGGATATCCTGCTCGTGCTGCCAGTAGCGGCGCAGGTAGAGCCGCGGGCGCGCGGCGGTGCCGGCGAGCACCAGCGGGGTGCTGCCGGGGCCGTCGGCCACCAGATCGGGTTGGTCGAGGGCGGCGCGCCAGGCGTCGAGGTCCAAGGCGGCCATCACTCGGCTGGGCAGCGGCGGCGGGTCGTCCAGGCTGTCGCCCTCCGGCGGCAGCGAGAGCGCCAGGTCCGGGGTGGCTAGCGTCTGGGCCAGATCCAGGCACACGTGGCCGCGGCCGAGCTGGTGGCTGGCCAGCGCCGCCGCGAGCAGTAGCAGGGGTGAGGCCTCACTTACTCCGTTCGCCTCGTTCTCCCTGCTCGCCTCGCGATGCAGGAAGGCGGCGAAGGCGCGGTCCAGCGAGCGCAGCCATCCGCGGTCCACCCAGCGGTCGAGCAGGGCGAACAGCGCCGCGTGATCGGCCAGCGCATGTTCGGGCGCTTGAATCAGCGCGTTTTCGGGTGCTTGTTCGGACGCGACGGCGTTGTGTGGAATATCCGGGGTCATGCGGCAGCCTCCTCGGCGGCGCGGAACAGGGCATCGAGCGCGAGGATCAGCTCGCTTGGCGGGCGTTCGGTGTGCACGCCGCGGGAGGGCGCGCGGGTGCCGCGCAGGAAGACGTAGAGCGCCCCGCCCAGATGGCGCTCGATGTCGTAGTCCGGCAGCCGGGCCTCGAGCAGCCGGTGCAGGGCCAGCAGGTAGAGGCAGTACTGCACGTCGTAGCGCTTCTCGAGCACGGCCTCGGCCATCGCCGCCTCGGTGTAGGCGGCGTCGTCCGCGCCCAGGTGGTTGGACTTCCAGTCGAGCACGTAGAAGCGCCCCTCGTGCTCCACCACCAGGTCGATGAAGCCCTTGAGCATGCCGTTGAGGGTGTCGGGCTCGAGCGCCGGCCGCGGCCGCCCGTCGAGTGTGTAAGCGCTTACGAGGGCGTCCATCTTGCGGGTGTTGACCTTGTGGGCGGCGAACCAGAATTCCAGCTCGATCCGGTAGTCGCGCGCGCCGTCCAGGGCGTCGAGGCGCAGCGGCGCGGTCTCGCCATCGCCCGGCTCCGGCACCGGCAGCGGCGTGGTTAGGAGCTCCGGCAGCCACTGTTCGAGGGCGGCGATCTGGCCCTCCCAGCCGCGGCGGTTGGCGCGCCGGGCCAGGGTGTCGGCGCGCAGCTCGGCGTCCGCGGCCACACGGGCGAAGCCTTCCTCGCCGGCCCATTCCAGCAGGCCGTGCAGGAAGGTGCCTGCCGAGGGCCCGCGGGGGAAGCGGTGAAGCGAGCCCTCGCTCACCGTGGCGGCACTGGCATCGAAGGGCTCGTGGATCACCTCCATCGCCGTGGCCTCGTCGGCGGTGGTGGGCTCGGGCGACGGCTCGGCCTCGGCGGTGGCGTCGTCCGTTCCCTCGTCATCCGGCGTGGCGCCGGTGCGCAGCGCCGAGTAGCTGGCGATCCACCAGTGCTCGCGGATCGCCCGGGTGGGCGCGCGGACCTCACCCAGCGGCGCGTCGTCGCCGGCGAGCTCCACCGGCGTGGCATCGGCCTCGGGGGCGTCGGTCACCGCGACCCGCCCCTCGCCATCGGCCAGCGCCTCGAGGGCCGGGCGCAGGTTGTCGGGCGAGAGCGCCTCGCCCCCCTTGAGCAGGTGGCCGATGGCGCTGCGCTCCATGGCCTCCAGCGGCGCCAGGCCGAGCCAGGTGGCGTGGCGGGCGCGGGTCAGGGCGACGTAGAGCTTGCGCAGGTCCTCGCCCAGGCGCTCGTGGTCGGCGCGGGCGAGTATCGCCTCGTCGGCGGAGAGCGTCAGGCGCAGGTGGCCGTCGTCGTCGTGCCAGCGCAGCGGCAGGTCGCCCTGCTTCACCGGGCGGAAGGCGGCGATGAAGGGCAGGAACACCAGCGGGTACTCCAGGCCCTTGGACTTGTGGATGGTGACCACCTGCACCAGGTCGGCGTCGCTCTCCAGGCGCAGGCGGTGGGTGTCGGACTGCGCGTGCGGATGCGCGCGGGATTCGGCCAAAAAGCGCAGCAGGGCGTGCTCGCCGTCGATCTCGGTGCTGGCCTCCTGCAGCAGCTCGCCGAGGTGCAGCAGGTCGGTGAGCCGTCGCTCGCCCTCGGGCACCGCCAGCAGCCGGCCGGGCACGGCGAAGTCGGCCAGCAGCCGGTGCAGCATCGGCAGCACGCCGCGGCGCTGCCACTGGCGGTGGTAGTCGCGGAACTGCATCACCCGCGCCTCCCAGGCCAGCTCGTCCTGCTGGGGGCCGCCGTTCAGGGCGTCGAGCTCGGCCAGCGAGAGCCCGAGGCTCGGCGTGGCCAGCGCGGCGCGCAGGCAGCGCTCGTCGTCCGGCGCGGCGCAGGCGGCCAGCCAACCCTCCAGCTCGGCGGCGGCCTCGGTCTCGAACACGCCCTCCTTGTCGGAGAGGTAGACGCTGCGGATGCCGCGGGCCAGCAGGGCGCCGCGGATGGCGCGGGCCTCGCCGGCGTTGTTGACCAGCACCGCGAGATCCGACGGCGCCAGCGGCTGGAAGTCACCCTCTTTCTGGAAGCCGGTCTGCCCGGCCTGGCCCTCGCGCAGGATACTCGCCATCTCGGTGGCGCAGCGCGCGGCCAGCTCATTGAGGTAGGCGCCCTTGGGCAGCGTCTCCTCGGCGGCCAGATGCCAGAGCGTCAGCGCCGGCTGGGCGGCGCCGCGGCGCACGAGGGCGTCCTTGCGGCCGTTGGCGTCTACCGGAGTGAACGGCACCGGATTGCTGAATCCCTGGCTAAATGGCTGCGCGGACGAATCACTGCGTTGCGCGGTGCTCGAAAGCTCGCCTAACCCCTCGTTATGTCTCGCTTCCTGTGCGCCGTGCGCCTTGTGCTTCATTCCGCTCGCCGATTGATCCAGGGATTCAGGTTGCCTTTTACGGAACAGGAAAGCGCCCGCCTCGTTATTGGCTTCGGCGTGGGCGAACACCCGGTTCACGGCCTCGACCATGGGCGTGGCGGAGCGGAAGTTGGTGCCCAGCGTGACGTGGCGGCCGGCGGTGTCGCGCCGGGCCTGGAGATAGGTGTGGATATCGGCGCCGCGGAAGGCATAGATCGCCTGCTTGGGGTCGCCGATCAGCAGAACGGCGCTGTCATCTCTATTTTCTTCCAGCGCATAGACGCGGTCGAACAGGCGGTACTGCACCGGGTCGGTGTCCTGGAACTCGTCGACCAGCGCCACCGGGAACTGCTCGCGGATGCGCGAGGCCAGCGTCTCGCCGGCCTCGCCCGCGAAGGCGGCGTCCAGCCGGTGCAGCAGGTCGTCGGGGCCGAGCTCGGCGCGGCGGCGCTGCACGGTCTCGCGGCGCGCAGCCATCCAGTGCACGGCGTGGGCGAGCAGGTCGGCGAACGGGTCGGGCAGCTCGGCGAGTCGCTCCGGCAGCTCGGCCAGGGCCTCCAGCGCCGGCAGATTCGGCACCGGATCTTCCTTCCAGATCTCGGCGATGCCCTCCGGCGTCAGGCGCTTCCAGGCGGCGGGGGTGAGATCCGGGCTCGCCAGCTCGGCGTCATTGGCCCAGTCGCGCAGGGCGGCGAGCCAGTTGGCGCGGCTTTTGGCGTTGAGCTTCTGGCCGTTGAACGCCTTGCGCTTGGCGGCGGCCTCCAGCAGCGCCTCCAGCTCGTCGAGCCAGGCCGGCCAGGGTGCCTTGAGTTCGGCCAGCGCCGCGGCGCGCTGCTCGCGGTAGTTCGAGAGCGATTCAAACGGCGGCGGCGCCACGGGCAGGGCGGCGGCGTGGGTGCGCAGCCGGGCGGCGGTGTCGTTCAGGGCGTCCGGCGTGGTCCAGTAGCGGGCGACGATGGCCAGCGCCTCGGGGTCGAGGTCGTAGTAGAAGCTGCGCCAGTAGTCCCGGGCGATCTCCAGGTCCATCTCCGACTGGTCCAGCGCCATCTCCAGCGCGAACAGGCTGCCGCTGTCGAAGGCGTGCTCGCGCAGCATGCGGTGGCACCAGGCGTGGATGGTGGAGACCGCGGCCTCGTCCATCCACTCGGCGGCCAGCCGCAGCCGACGGGCGCAGGTCGGCCAGCTCTCGCGGGGGTAGCTGTCGCGCAGGATGATTAAGGGATCATTGGGGTCAGACCCCTCAGCGGACTTTGGGGTCTGACCCCAAGGTTCGCTGAAGAGGTCGCCGGTCAGCGGGGCGTCGTCAGGAGCAGCCCCTTCATCGACCTGAAATGCGTCGGCGGCTTCCACCAGCCGGGCGCGGATGCGGTCGCGCAGCTCCTGGGTGGCGGCGTTGGTGAAGGTGACGACCAGGATCTCCGGCGGTGTCAGCGGCCGGGGAAAGCTGGCCGCGTCCGCCTCGTCGCGGGGGCCGAGCACCAGGCGCAGGTAGAGCAGGGCGATGGTGAAGGTCTTGCCGGTGCCGGCGCTGGCCTCGATCAGCCGGCTGCCGGTGAGCGGCAGGGCCACCGGGTCGAGGCGCGGCGTCTCGGCCGTGTGCAGGGTTTCTACGGTGCTCATGCCTTGCCTCCCTGGCCCTTACTCCCGTTCTTCTTGGTTTTTACCGCATCGTGGAGGGGCGCGTAGAGCGCCGCGGTGAGCTCGGTGAAGCGCCGGCCGGCAGCCTCATGGCGCACCAGGCCTTCGAGGTCGCGCCACTGGCGGGCGAGGTACGGATCGCGGCCGAGCTCGCCATGGTCGCCGTTGAAACCGGTGCCATGGAAGGCGGTGACGGCGGCCTTCCAGGCCTTGTGATCGGCCTCCTCGGCCTTGTCCGCATCGCCGAAGACGCGGGCCAGGGTGCCGGGGTCGCCGCCCTTCTCGTGCCAGGCGAAGGCGGTGTCGCGGGCCAGCGGCAGCGGCGCGGTCATGCCGGCGCGCCAGGCGCGGGCGATGGCCTCCAGATGCGCGCGTGCGGTATCGGCGTCCAGCGGCGCCAGGGTGCCGCCGCCGGCGCGGGAGAGCAGCACCGTGGTCATGGGGCCGAGGGCAAGCTGGCCGGCCAGATGGGCGACCCAGGGGGCCAGCCAGTGCTTCCAGTGGTACTTGCCCTTGTTGACCAGGCTGCTGGTCATCAGCACCAGCCGGCAGCGTTCGCCGGCGGCGTTCTCGCGCAGGCCGTCCAGCCAGTCCTCGATCTGTAGCGAATCTTCGTCGGTGGCGAGCTCCAGCGACACGGCGGCCGGCGTCTCCCAGGCGTGGGGCCAGGCCTCGAGCTGGTCGGCGTAGTCGCCGAGCAGGCCGTCCAGCGGCTCGACCAGGTGCTCGCGCATCAGCTCGGCGAAGCCGCCCATGGCCAGCCGACCCTCGCGCTCCAGGCGCTCCAGGGTGTCGTGCACGGCGGGCATCGGCGGCTCGGCGGCATCGACGGCGCGGCGCCCGGCCTCGATCAGCGCCTGCTGGAGCTGCCAGTGGTCCAGGCCGTCCAGGGCGAAGGGCTCGTGGTCGGGGCTCTCCAGCGCCTCGCGTTCGAGGTAGACGCCGAGCCGGGTGGTGAAGAAGGCCTTCACCGGGTCCTTGAGGAAGCCGGAAAGGCGCGACAGCGTCAGCGCCGTGTCGAGCTCCATGGGCGGCAGCTCGCCGTCGACCGCGGCCTCCGGCGTCGGCCGGCCGGCGTGCACCGCCCGCCACTCGCGTGCGTAGGTAAACAGGCTCGGGTTATCTGAAAAGTAGGTCCGGCTGAACGGCTGCAGCGGGTGCTCGGTGGTCAGGGCGTCGACCAGGGCCTGGCCGGCGTCGTCCTCTTGTTCGTGGCCGGCCAGCCGCCAGCCGGCGGCGAGGTGGTCGCGCAGCTGGCCGAGCAGCACCGAGGGCGGGCGCGGCTCGTTGTCGTGGATGCTGCGGCCGACCCAGCTGACCATCAGGCTGTCGCGGGCCGAGAGCAGCGCCTCGAGGAACAGGTAGCGGTCGTCCTCACGGCGCGAGCGGTCGCCGGGGCGGTAGTCGTGGCCCATCAGGTCGATGTCCAGCGGACGCTGTACCCGCGGGTAGTCGCCGTCGTTCATGCCCAGCAGGCAGACGTGGCGAAACGGGATGGCGCGCATCGGCATCAGAGTGGCGACGTTCACCGCGCCGGCCAGGAAGCGCTGGGAGAGGTTGGCCTCGTCGAGCTGGCCGAGCCAGTGCTCGCGCACCACCGAGAGCGGCAGCGCCTCGGTCAGGCCGGCGTCCTCGGCGGTCTCCTGCCAGGTCTCCAGGCCTTCCTCCAGGCGGCTGAGGGTGGCGAGGTCGGCCTCGTCCTCTGCGGCGAAGCACTCGCCCAGCAGCCCGCGCAGGCGGCGGCACCAGGTGGGCACGTCGGCGGGCTCGGAGAGCGCGCGCCACTGGGCCTCGAGGGCGTCGAGCAGGTCCATCAGCGGGCCGGCCAGGGCGGCTTCCAGGCCGCCGATGTCGCCATAGGGCTCGATGTCGTGCCAGGGGCCGTCGGCGGTGTCGCCGACCGCGTAGCCCAGCAGCAGCCGGCGCAGGCCGAAGGCCCAGGTGTTGGCGGTGAGCCCGCCGGGCAGGTCGAGCCGGGCGCGCTGCTCGGCGTCGAGCCCCCAGCGGATGCCGGCGCCCTCGATCCAGCGCCGCAGCACCGGAAGCGCCTCGGCGTCCAGGCCGAAGCGGGCGCGCAGGGCGGGCACTTCGAGCAGGTCCAGCAGGTCGCTGACCGTCAGCCGCGCCTCCGGCAGGTGCAGCAGCGCCTCCAGCGCCACCAGCAGCGGCTGGCGGTGGCGGCTGGTCTGGTCGGAGAGCGTGAACGGAATGTGGCGCGGGTCCTCCGGCGGCAGGCGGCCGAACACCGCCTGCACGGCGGCGGCGTAGGTGTCGATGTCCGGCACCATCACCAGCACGTCGCGGGGGCGCAGCGTGGGGTCGGCGTCGAAGGCGGCCAGCAGCTGGTCGTGGAGGATCTCGACCTCGCGCAGGGCGCTGTGGGCGACGTGGAAGCGCAGGCTGCGATCAGCCGTCGGGTCCACCGCCGGCCAGGCTTCGCGGGTCTCCTGGGGCGGGCGCAGCTCGAGCACGTCGTCCTGCAGCTGCTGCAGCAGCCCCGGCGCCTCGCCGTCGGCGGGCGAGTCGAACAGGTCGATGCGCATCGCCTCGGCGTCGAACAGCGCCCGGTAGGCGTCCTGGTCGTCGAACTCGTCGAGCAGGCGCAGGTAGTCGCGGCCCTGCTTGCCCCAGGCGGCCAGCAGCGGCTGGGCGTGGAGGTGCAGCTGGGTGTCGTCGAGCTCCAGCGGCATGCCGGGGCGATGGCGCTGGCGCCGGCGGGCGGCCCGCAGCAGGTCCTTGTGCTCGATGATGTCGGCCCAGAAGTGGCGGCAGGGGTTATGCACGCAGAGCAGCACCTGGGTGACCTTCGACACTGCGGCCAGGGCCTCGAGGGTCTGGCGGGGCAGCGAGGAGATGCCGAACACCACCACCCGGCGCGGCAGCCCGGCCGGCCGGCTCTTTCCAGAACCCCGCTGAGGGCTCTCGGGCGTCAGTTCCCGGCAGGCCTCGAGGAAGCGGGTGTGGACCCAGGCGCGGCTGGTGGCCAGGCCCTCGTCTCCGATGTCGTCGCGCAGGCGCCGCCACAGCGCCGGCTGCCAGCGCTGGTCTTCGGCCAGCGGTCGGGCCTGGCCGCGGGCGTCGATCAGCTCGTCGCGGCCCTCGGCCCAGGCGGCCAGCCAGTCGGCGCGATAGACCTGATACTGGTCGAACAGGTCGGCCAGGCGCTCGGCCAGCTGGTGGCGCTTGCGGCAGTCCTCGTCGTCGGCCAGGAAGCGCGCCAGCGGGGCGAAGGTCTCGTCATCCAGCAGCTCCGGCAGCAGGCGCATCAGCCGCCAGATCAGGCGCGGCTTGTCCAGCGGCGAGGCCGGCGGCACGGCGTCATTACCCAGCACCGCGCGGTAGGCCTGCCACAGGTAGCGGGCCGGCAGGGTGACGTCCATCGCCGCGGCGATACCGGCGCCGGCGGGCGGATCGGCCGCCAGCGCCAGCTTCAGCCACTGGCTGATGCCGTTGCTCTGCACCAGGATCACCTCGTCCTCGAGCGGCCCCAGCGGGTGGTTGCGCAGCCATTCCACCGCCAGGTCACGTAGCGCCTCCAGGCGATTGCCGTGGATCACCATAAAGCCGGGCGTCAGTTCGGTCTTGGCGGTGGCGAGCATGGCGAATCCTTCGCGGCGATGAAACGGGGTTCAATGGTGCCGCAAAACGCCGGGGGCATGAAGCGGGCCGAGGGCCGGATGAACCTCCGTGCTGGGCACGAGCCGAGAAGGCATGCCAGCCTTGTCTGGCAAGCCCCGAATACAGATCTGGCCGGGAGGCACCTTACACCATGAGCTCATCGACGCCGCTGACCACGCCGGACGGCCGCTATATCGTGGTCCGCGGCCGCCTGTGGCGGTGCACGAATCCCGAGCTGCCCGAGGCGCAGCGTCAGGAGTGGGTGCAGCGCCTGATGCGGGCCCGTCGCGGCGTGGCCCAGGCGAAGCGTGCCGACGACCCGCAGGCCGAGCGCGAGGCTCGCGATGAGGTCGACGAGGCCAAGCGGGCGCTGGGCGAACGCGGGCCGGTGTGGTGGCGGGATGGCGCGCCGGACTACACCCAGTACAAGGTCGAGAACACGCCCTATGCGGACTGGTACGCCGCGCTGGAAACGACCTGAAGGGAGGATCTCCATGGATCACGAGCGCTTCGAGCTCGACGCCCCGGTCGGCGTGATCGCCGACACCCACGGCACGCTGCGCGACGAGGCGCTGACGATGCTCGAGGGCTGCGGGCTGATCCTGCATCTCGGCGACGTGGGCAGCCGCGACCGCGATGCGGCGATCCTCGAGCGGCTGGGCGAGCTGGCGCCGGTGCTCGCCGTGCGCGGCAACGTCGACACCGCGGGCTGGGCCGAGCGGCTGCCCTGGCATCGCGACCTCGTGGTCAACGGCTGGCGCCTGCATCTGGTGCACGACATCGCCGACCTCGCTCCCGAGACGCCCTGCGCCGCCGTGCTCCACGGCCACTCCCACAAGGCCCGGAACGAATGGCGCGACGGCCGGCTGCTGTTCAATCCCGGCGGCGCCGGCCGGCGCCGCTTCACCCTGCCGCTGACCCTCGGCAAGCTGTGGGCCGACGCCTCGGCCCTGCGCGGCGCCATCCTGCATCTGCCGCTGTAGCCGCGACGTCTAGGCGTCCCCCGGACGTCAGCCCGCGTCCTGGGCCCGGAAGGCCGCCTTGGCCGCGCTCATGGCGTTCATGGCCGCGGGAATGCCGGCATAGACCGCCACCTGCAGGACGATCTCGACCACTTCCTCGCGGGTCACCCCGGTGTTGAGCGCCGCGCGCAGATGGAACTCCAGCTGGCCCTGGGCCGTGCCCATGGCGCCGAGCATCGCCACCGTCAGCATCTCGCGGGTGCGAAGGTCGAGGCCGTCGCGGGCGACGACGTCGGCGAAGGCGAAGCCGAGCAGGATCTCGGCGGCGTCGGCATCGAAGTCGTCCAGGTTGCGCGCGACCCTGCTCGGGGCCTCGGGCTCCAGGCGGGCCAGCAGGGCAAAAGCCTCGTCGCGGCGGGTCGTCGGCGCATCGCTCATGCGTTCACCCCCTTCATGCCCTCGGCGGTGTAGCGCTCGCCGCTGACCGGCAGGCGGGCGGTGGCGGTTTCCAGGCGGCGGCATTCGTCCGGCGTCAGCGTGATGCTGGCCGCCGCGACATTCTCCTCGAGATAGTGCGGCCGCTTGGTGCCCGGAATCGGCACGATGTCGTCGCCCTGGGCGAGCAGCCAGGCCAGCGACAGCTGGGCCGGGGTGCAGCCGTTCTCGGCGGCGAGTTCGGCGATGGCCTCGGCGATCCGCCGGTTGGCGGCCATCGCCTCCGGCGCGAAGCGGGGCAGGCCGGGGCGGAAATCGCCTTCCTCGAAGTCGGAGGCGTCCCGGTAGCGTCCGGTGAGGAAGCCGCGGCCCAGCGGCGAGTAGGGCACGAAGCCGATGCCGAGCTCGCGGCAGGTCGGCAGCACCGCGGCTTCGACGTCGCGGGTCCACAGCGAGTATTCGGTCTGCACGGCGCTGATCGGGTGCACGGCGTGGGCCCGGCGCAGGGTCTCGGCGCCGACCTCGCACAGGCCGATGCGGGCGATCTTGCCTTCCTCGACCAGGCGCGACAGCCCCTCCATGGTGTCCTCGATCGGCTGCGCCGGGTCGATGCGGTGCACGTAGTAGAGATCGATGCGCTCGACGCCGAGCCGGCGCAGCGAGCCCTCGCAGGCCTCGCGGGCGTAGGCCGCGCTATTGTCCAGGCTGCGCCGGTACTCGCCGGGGCGGCGCACGATGCCGAACTTGGTGGCGACCTTGACCTCGGGCCGCTGGCGGGCGAGGAAGTCGCCGAGCAGGGTCTCGTTGTGGTGAGAGCCGTACATGTCGGCGGTGTCGAAGAAGTCCACGCCGAGCTCGACCGCCCTGGCCAATACGCGCCGGGATTCGTCATCATGGCGCGGACCGTAGAATTCGCTCATGCCCATGCAGCCGAGGCCGATGGCCGATACCGTCAGGTCCTGTCCGAGAGTGCGTCGTTGCATGCTGGGGCCTCCTGTGGCGATGCGGAACGTGTCGGAAGGCAGCGTCACACACACCGGGAACGCGCAACATGAACGACTCCGCAAAGCGGATTGCCAGTAATGAAAAGCCGGCCTCGCGCCGGGTCAACTGGAACGACGCCCAGGCCTTCCTGGCCGTGGCGCGCCACGGCACCCTGAGCGGGGCGGCCGGCGCGCTGGGCGTGGGCATCGCCACCCTGGGGCGGCGCATCGAGCGGCTGGAGGGCGCGATGCGGATTCCGCTGTTCGTGCGCCAGCCGTCGGGCTATTCGCTGACCGCGGAGGGCCAGGCGCTGGTGCCCCGGGCCGAGGCGCTGGAGGCCGCCGCCCACGCCTTCTCCACGGGCGTCGAGGAGGACGAGGCGCTGAGCGGCCGGGTGCGGCTGGCCACCGCCGAGAACCTGGCGACCCGGCTGATCCTGCCGGCGCTGCCGGCGTTCCGCGAGCGCCATCCTGGCATCGCCATCGACCTGGTCACCGACATCGCCACCGCCAGCCTGTCGCGCCGGGACGCCGATCTGGCGATCCGCATGGTCAAGCCGGAGCGGGGCAACGTCTCGCTGCGCCGTCTCGGCACCCTGGGCTACGGGCTCTATGCCGGCCCCGGCTATCTGGCGCGGCGCCCGGCCGGGCCGGGCGTCGAGCATGACGCCTTCATTAACTGGGACGAGGGCCACGCCCATCTGCCGGCCGCGCGCTGGGTGGCGCAGCGGCTCGACGGCCGCGAGCCCGCGCTGACCACCACCTCGCTCGACGCCCAGCGAGTGGCGGCCGAGGCGGGCCTCGGGCTGGCGGTGCTGCCGCATCTGCTGGCGCGGGGCCGCGACCTTACCTGCCTCGAGGCCGACATCGGCGTCGAGCAGGACATCTACCTGGTGATCCAGACCGATCTGTCGCGGGCGCCGCGGGTGCGCGCGCTGGCCGACTTCCTGAGCGAGCTGATCGTCGCGAACCGCGCGGCGCTGGAGACGCCCGAAGGGTGAGTCGCCGGGCCGGTCACGCCAGCGTCAGCAGCCCGGGATCGAGCCGGGTCAGGACGACGCCGAGCCCCAGCAGGATGAGCAGGGCGCCGGCCAGTCGCTCGATGTGCCGCAGGCCGTGACCGAAGCGCCGGATCAGCCCCGGGTGCCCCGCCAGATGGCCGACCAGCAGGTCCCAGCCGAGCACCGCGGCGATCATCCAGGCCGCGTAGAGGCCCTGCAGGCCGGCGGGGGTGTCCCGGGCATGCAGCACCGCGAACAGGCTGGCGTAGAACAGCGCGTTCTTGGGATTCAGCAGCCCCGAGGCCAGCCCGGCGAGCAGGGCGCCGGCCGCGGCGCGGGAGGGCGCCGCGGTCTCGCCGAGGGTGGCGGCGTCGAGCCGTGTCTCGCCCGCCTGGCGAATGCACTGCAGGCCCATGAACAGCAGGAAGGCGGCGCCGGCCCACTGAACGGCGATGAAGGCGTCGGCTTCGGCATCGAGGGCCATCAGCCCGCCCATGGCCAGCAGGATGAACAGCGCGTTGGCCAGGCCGATGCCGAGGCTGACCAGCGCCGCCGGGCCGCGGCCCCGGGCCATGGCGTAGCGCAGGATCAGGAAGAAGTCCGGGCCGGGGCTGAGCAGGGCGAGGAAGTGAGCGCCGGCGACCAGCAGGAACTGTTGCAGCATGACGTTGGGCCTCTCCGGATGGCGGGGAGGCCAGTCTGCGTCGTGCCGGCGCGGCGGTATTGAAGAAAAGTGCGCTGACGAAGGAGAGCGCGGCGGGCTCAGGCGCCGCGATAGCGCCCCGGCGTGATCGCCACCCGGGCCTTGAAGGCGCGCTGGAAGTGGCCCTGGTCGGCGAATCCCAGCTCCTGGGCGAGATCGGCCAGCCCGGCGCCCTGACGCAGGCGGCGGCGGGCCCGCTGGATGCGCCGGTCGAGCAGCCAGGCGTGGGGCGTCAGGCCGGTCTCGCGGCGGAACAGCCGGATCACCTGATAGCGGCTCAGGCCGTGATCCCGGGCCAGCGCCTCGAGCAACGGCGGCCGTTCGAGGCGTTCGAGCAGGTGCCGCTGGAGGTCGGCCAGGGCGGACGAGTCCGGACGGTGAACGGCCAGGGGCTCGCCCCGGCACCACAGGCGCCGGCCGAGGAATTCGATCAGCCCGGCTTCCTTGTCGGCCGCCGGGGCCGGGGAGAACAGCAGCGCATTGAGCTCACAGAAGGCCCGATAGGGCGCGGGCTCGCGGGCGATGAAGACCGTCGACGGCAGGGCGCGATCGCTATCGCGTTCGGCCGAGGCCTCGTCCAGCACGTCGCTGGCCCAGGCCGGGTCCAGATGCAGCATCTGATAGCTCCAGCGCCCTTCCGGCAGCGGATTGCAGTCATGAACGACGCCCGCCGGCACGCTGACCAGGCAGCCCGGCGTCAGGCGCTCGCGGCGGCGCTGGCAATGGAAGCGGCTCTGGCCGCGGTCGACCACGCCGATCGACAGGGTGGGATGGCTGTGGGGCCGGTAGCAGGCGCGGCTGTCGCTGGCCCGCCGGCTCTCGACGAAGGGCAGCGCCGGGTCGTGCCAGAACTGGGTCATGGTCGGGCTTCCTGAGCGTGGCGGCCGAGTCGTCGGCAGGGTAGCACGGACCCGCGATCGCGAGGGGGCCTCATCCGCTCCATATGACGACGGCACCGCCATGGCGGTGCCGTCGTGTTCGTGGTGGCGGTGTGTCGCCAGCCTCGACAGCCTAGCGATAGGTGGCGTCGAAGCGCTGGCGCAGTTCGTTCTTCTGCACCTTGCCCATGGTGTTGCGCGGCAGGGCGTCGATGAAGAACACCCGCTTGGGCTGCTTGTACTTGGCCAGCCGGCCCTGCAGGTGGGCGATCACCTGGGCCTCGTCGAGCCGGGCGCCGGGCTGGCAGACCACCGTTGCGGTGACGCCCTCGCCGAAGTCCGGGTGGGGCAGGCCGATCACGGCGGATTCCAGCACCTCGTCCATCTCGTCGATGACCTGCTCGACCTCCTTGGGATAGACGTTGTAGCCGCCGGAGATCACCAGGTCCTTGTCGCGGCCGACGATCTGCACGTAGCCGCGCGCGTCGCGGGTGACCAGGTCGCCGGTGATGAAGAAACCGTCCTCGAGCAGTTCCTCCTTCGTTTTTTCGGGCTTGCGCCAGTAGCCGACGAAGACGTTGGGGCCGCGCACCTGGAGCAGGCCGATCTCGCCGTCGGCGACCTCCTTGCCGCTGTCGCGGTCGACGATGCGGATCTCCACCCCGGGCAGCGGCATGCCCACGGTGCCGGCGCGGCGGTCGCCGTCGTAGGGGTTGGAGAGGTTCATGTTGGTCTCGGTCATGCCGTAGCGCTCGAGGATGGCGTGGCCGGTCTTCTCGGCGAACAGCTCGTGGGTCTCGGCGGTCAGCGGCGCCGAGCCGGAGACGAACAGGCGCATGTTGGCGGTGACCTCGGGGGTGAGGCGATCGTCGGCCACCAGCCGGGTGTAGAAGGTCGGCACGCCCATCATCACCGTGCCGCGGGGCAGCTCCTCGAAGATCACGTCGGCGTCGAACCTGGGCAGGAACAGCAGGCTGGAGCCGGCCATCAGGGTGACGTTGCAGGCCACGAACAGGCCGTGGGTGTGGAAGATCGGCAGGGCGTGGATCAGCCGGTCCTCGGGGGTGAAGCGCCAGGCCTCGACCAGCGCCGCGGCGTTGGAGCCGAGGTTGCGGTGGGTGAGCATGGCGCCCTTGGAGCGGCCGGTGGTGCCGGAGGTGTAGAGGATCGCCGCCAGGTCGTCGTCGGCGCGGGGCACGGCGTCGTCGAAGGGGGGGACGGCCGCGGCGCGCTCCATCAGCGAGCCGTCGGCGGCGGTGCCGAGGGTCTCGACCGCCGGGCAGCCGGTCTCGGCGGCCAGCGCGCGGGCTTCCTCGAGCACCGCCGGGCGGCACACGAACAGCGCCGGTTCGGCGTCGCTCAGGAAGTAGCGGATCTCGTCACCGGTGTAGCCGGTGTTGAGCGGCAGGTAGACCGCCCCGGCGCGCAGCGTGGCCAGGTAGAGCAGGATCGCCTCGGGACTCTTGTCGACCTGCACCGCGACCCGGTCGCCGGGCGAGACGCCGAGCTCGACCAGGGCGCCGGCCAGCTTGGCACTCTCGGCCAGGGCGTCGGCGTGGGAGTAGCGGCGGCCGTCGCGGGTGGTGATGAAGTCGGCGTCGCCACGGGCCTGCATGCGGGCGGCGAAGGTCTTGAACAGGTTGTTGTTATCGGTCATCTGGCGGTGTCTCCCTTGCCCTGCGCCTTGCGGGCCTTGCGCACGAGGTCCTTGACCTCGCCGGAACGGGCCACGGTGGCGTTGGCGGTGTAGTTCTCGTGATTGCGCTCGATGTCGTTGAGCACGTAGAGGTAGTTGACCATCAGCCCGGCGGCCTGCTCGAGGCCCTTGGCCGAGGTATCACCGAGCCAGTTGATGCGATGCAGCTCGGCGCCGTTGCCCAGGTGGAAGCGGGCCACCGGGTTGAGCGGCAGGCCCCTGGGGTTCTTCTCCTCGGCCAGGTAGCGGGCGGCCAGCGGGCGCACGATGGCCTTGAGCGCCTCGGCGCGCTCGGCGTCCTGATGCCAGCCGGGCGCCTGGAGCTCGGCCAGCGCCTCGCGGGTGGCTTCCGGCAGGGTGGTGTCGTCCTGGCGCTCGGCCAGCCACTGGGCAAAGCCCGGCACCGGCGAGAGCGTGACGAAGTGCTTGAGCTGCGGCAGTTCCTGCTTGAGCTCCTGCACCACCTGCTTGATCAGGAAGTTGCCGAACGAGATGCCGCGCAGCCCCACCTGGCAGTTGCTGATGCCGAAGAAGGCGGCGCTGTCGGCATCCTCGGGTTCCTCCACGTGGCCCGGCGCGCTGGTGTCGCCGGCCAGGATCGGCTGGATGCGGTCCGGCAGCCCCTTGCACAGCGCCACCTCGACGAAGATCAACGGCTCGTCGCCGGTGGCCGGGTGGAAGAAAGCGAAGCAGCGGCGGTCGCGGGCATCGAGCCGGCGGCGCAGGTCGTTCCAGTCCTGGATCTCGTGCACCGCCTCGTAGCGGATGATCTTCTCCAGGATCGAGGCCGGGGTGTTCCAGTCGATGCGCTTGAGCATCAGGAAGCCGCGGTTGAACCAGGAGCCGAACAGGTGGGCGAAGTCGGCGTCGATGGCCGCGAGCTCGGGATGCTCGCGGCGCAGGGCCAGCAGCTGCTCGCGCATGCGCACCAGCTGGTAGGTGCCCTCGGGGGCCAGGTTGAGGCGCCGGAACAACTCCTGGCGCTTCGGCTCGCAGGCCTCGAACAGCGCCTCCAGCGAGGCGTTGTCGCGGGTCTCGCGATAGGCGGCGTAGGTGGTGTCGATGCGCTCGGGGTCGGCGGCGAACTCCTCGGCCAGGCGCATGAAGAAGTGCTTGCGCTGGTCGGCGTCGAGCCGGGCGTACATGGCCAGGGCGCGGCTGGCCAGGGCGATGCTCGAGGCCTCGCCGTCGCTCTCGAGCAGGCCGCGGCAGGCCTCGACCAGCGCGTCGTGGGTCGGAGCGGCGTCGCCCTCCGAGCGCTTCCAGCGCAGGGCATCGCGCTGGGTGATGTTGTTGAGCAGTTCCTGAAGGAAGGTCATGTTCATGGCGGCGTCTCCTTCAGCCCATGATCAGGTCGGGGAGCCACAGGGCGATGTCCGGGAACAGGCACAGCAGCACGATCGCCAGCACCATGCACAGCGCGTAGGGCAGGCTGCCGGTCAGGATGCTGCGCAGCGAGATGTCCGGCGCGATGCCCTTGATGATGAACAGGTTGAGGCCCACCGGCGGGGTGATCAGGCCGATCTCCAGGTTGATGGTCAGCACCACCGCGAACCAGTAGGGATCGAAGTCGGCGGCCAGGATGATCGGCAGCAGGATCGGCGCGGTCATCACGATCACCGCCACCGGCGGCAGGAAGAAGCCGGCCACCAGCAGGAAGACGTTGATGACGCCCATCAGCACCCAGCGGTTGACCTCGAGGTCGGCGATGGCGCCGGCCACGGTCTGGGTGATGAACAGCGACGACAGGGCGTAGGCGAACACCTCGGCGCAGGCGATGACCAGCATGATCATCACGCTCTCGCGCAGCGAGTCGCGCATGATCAGCTTGATCGGCCCGGCCTGCCACATGCGGTAGATCAGGATCGCCAGCGCCAGGCACAGGAAGGCGCCGACGCCGGCCGCTTCGGAGGGCGTGGCCACGCCGCCGTAGAGCGCGAACAGGATGCCCGCCACCACGGCGAGGAAGGGCAGCACCCGCACCACCGCCTTGAGGTTGGAGTCGACGTTGGCCTTGACCGTCTCCTTGAGCCGGCTGGCGGCCTCGGCCGCGGGGTTCTGATAGCCCCCGGCCAGCTTGCAGGCGATGATCGTCCACACCATGAACAGCCCGGCGAGCATGAAGCCCGGCACCACGCCGGCGATGAACAGGCGGCCGATGGAGGTCTCGCTGGCGATGCCGTAGATGATCATGGTCACCGAGGGCGGAATCAGGATGCCCAGGGTGCCGCCGGCGGCGATGCAGCCGGCGGCCACGCCGTCCGGATAGCCGCGGGTGCGCATCTCGGGGATGCCCATCTTGCCGATCGCCGCGCAGGTGGCCGGCGACGAGCCGGAGAGGGCGGCGAAGATCGAGCAGGCGCCGATGTTGGAGACGGCCAGCCCGGCCGGCAGGCGGCCCATCCACAGGTCCAGCGAGCGGTAGAGGTCGCGGCCGGTGGGCGAGGAGGCCACGGCGGCGCCCATCAGGATGAACATCGGGATGGCGACGAAGCCGAATTCGGCGATGCGCTCGAAGAAGGTCTCGCCGAAGTAGGTGAGCTCCGGCATACCGCGGTCGTAGAGCAGCGCCATCAGCGAGACGCCGCCCAGGGCGAAGGCGATGGGGGTGCCGATGGCCATCAGTACGATGAGGCCGACGGCGACGATGATGCCCAGTGTGATCGGATCCATGTCAGTCCTCCTCGCCGCGCAGCAGTTCGGCGACGTACTGCAGCGTCAGCAGGGTGGCGCCCAGGGCCACCGGCAGCAGAGCCGGCCACAGCGGCGGGTTCCACACCGTGCCGGTGGTCCACTGGCCGTGCCAGGCCTCGGCGACGTAGACCCAGCTGCCGTAGGCAAGGGCGGCGCAGAAGGCCAGGCCGACCAGCGAGCCGAGCAGCAGCATGAGCTTGCGGCCCAGGCCGCCGACCAGGTCGGGCAGCAGGGTGATGGCGACGTGGCCGCCGGTCATCAGCACGTAGGCGCTGCCCATCAGCATGGCGCCGGTGACCGAGAAGATGGTGAATTCGGTCTGCCAGCTGGTGCTCATGCCCAGCGCGTAGCGCACGAAGACCATGTGGCAGATGGCCGCGACGCCGGCCAGGAACAGCGCACAGGCGACGTAGGCGGCGCCGCGGGAGACGCCGTCCATCAGGCGGATGTAGCCGCCGACCAGCGGCAGGCGTCGGGCGAGGGGTGAGGTATTGGCCATGGCCATGTCGTCCTCCCGGAGTCAGAGACACCGGCCCGAAGGCCGGTGTCGTGGGGGCAAAACCCGGTTACTCGACGGCCAGGGCGGCGTCGATCAGGGCCTGTCCGTTGGGGACGTTCTCGGCGAAGTTCTGGTAGGAGGTCTGCTTGGCGATCTCCAGCCAGGCGTCGTAGTCCTCCTGGCTCATGGTCACCACCTCGACGCCGTTCTCCTCGTAGACGTCGACCATCGCCTGGTCGAGGCCGGCGGCCTCCTCGGCGAAGAAGTCCTCGGCGGCCTGGCCGGCGGCGATCAGCGCCTGCTGCTGCTCCTCGCTGAGGCCCTGCCAGCTGCGCTCGGAGATCAGGATCGGCTCGTACATGAACCACAGGGCGTGCTCGCCCGGCGCGGTCATGCAGCTCACCTGCTCGTAGATGCGGTAGGAGACGAAGGACATCGAGGAGGTGTTGGCGGCGTCCAGCACCCCGGTCTGCAGGGCGGTGTAGATCTCGGACGACGGCATGGAGGAGATCGAGGCGCCGGCGCCGGCCAGCATTTCCTCGAAGACCGGGCCGGCGGCGCGGAAGGTCTGGCCCTCGACGGTGTCCGGTGAGGTGATGCACTGCTGGCTGGAGGCGAAGCCGCCGGCCAGCCAGGCATCGGCCAGCACCCGGGCGCCGCCTTCCTGGATGACGTCCTTGATCATGCCCATAAACTCGGAGTCGTTGAGGCGGCGGGCGTGCTCGTGGTTGCGCACCACGCCGGGCATCAGGGTGGCGGAGAATTCCGGGTGGCGGCCGCTGGCGTAGTCGAGCGGCAGGGCGGTGATGTCCAGCCGGCCGCGGGACAGCGCGGCCCACTGCTCGCGGGCCTTGAACAGCGACTGGCCGGGATAGACCTCTATCTCCAGGCCCACGTCGGCCTCGGCGACCTTGTCGGCCATCAGCTGGACCATCTCGTCGCGCACGTCACCCTGGCCTCCGGGGAACTGGTGGGAGGCGCGCAGCACGGTGTCGGCCGAGGCGGCGGTGCCGGCGAGAGAGGCGGCGAGGGCGGTGCCCGCGACGATGGGGAGCATTGAGCGTTTCATGGCGTCTCCAGATTGGCGTTGTTGTTATGGGCCGTTTGTTGAGAGCAACGTTTCTTGGCACAACTTCTCTTTGGAGCAGCAGCGAGAGAGCGGCTGTTGTACGAAGCTTTATTGTTTGAAGTGTCTATCAGCGGTGCTGATATATATTTCAATAGGCGAAGTGAAATACTACTGTCAAACCGGCCGGTCTAGACAAAGGTGTGAGCTGCAAAGCAGCAAAGGCGCCGAAAGGCGGTCATGGCGGGCGATAGGGCGAGGCAGAAGAAAATCGCGGGAAGTCCGCCGCGACACCCCTCCGAGGCGGGGCATCGTGGCGGCGAAGCGATCCGGTCGCTTTGCATCGGCTCAGTTCAGAGACACGCGATTCAGAGGCAATCAATTTAGAGAGAATGGAATCTCGCCGGCCTCGTGCGCCAGCAGCCACTGCTTGCGGCCGATGCCGCCGGCGTAGCCGGTGAGCCGTCCGTCGCTGCCGATCACCCGGTGGCAGGGCACCACGATGGCCAGCGGGTTCCTGCCGTTGGCTGCGCCCACCGCGCGCTGACCGCCCTTGCAGCCGAGCTGCTCGGCGATCTCGGCATAGCAGCGGGTCTCGCCGAAGGGAATGGTGGCCAGCGCCTGCCATACGCGGCGCTGGAAGTCGGTGCCCTCCGGTGCCAGCGGCAGGTCGAAGGCCTGGCGGAGGCCGTCGAAGTATTCGGCCAGCTGGGCGCGGGCCTGCTCGGTGTGGGCGTTGGGCCGGGCCGGTGCATCCTCTTCCATGACGAAGGCGATCCCGGTCAGTCCGGCGTCGGAGGCGCTCAGGCGAATCAGGCCGAGGGCCTCGGTCTCCGGCGGGTGGAAGTAGTCCAGGGCGTTGTCGCTCATCGGCTTGTCTCCTTGTTGCTCAGGGGCATGAACCTCAGGGGGTGGAAGACCAGAGCTGCAGGGTCAGGTAGCTGCGCCAGGGCGCTCCCCGGGCCGGGTCGGCGCCCGCCAGGCGGGGCAGGGCGCGGCGCACGCCGGCATCGCCGTCCAGCCAGATATCGGGGGCGCCGGTGCCGCGCAGCGCCGCGTAGTTCGCCGTCCAGGGCCCGATGCCTTTCAGCGTCGTCCAGGCCTGCGGGTCGTCGTCGGCTTCGCCTTCAGCGTACCAGCTCGCGAAGCGCCTGAGCGTCGCCTTGCGGGCGCCGGGCATGCGCAGTTCGTCGAGTTCGCTGTCGGCGATGGCCTCGGGCACGGGGAAGTGATGGCCGTGCTCGGTCGGCTCGCCGCGCGCTTCCACCAGCCGCGTGACCAGGCCGCGGGCGGCGTCGGTGGAGACCTGCTGGCCGAGGATGGCGCGGACGCCGGCCTCGAAGGGCGACCAGATGCCGGGCAGCCGCAGCCCCTCGACCAGTGCAAGGCCGGGGAAGGCGCCGGCCAGATGAGTCTCGATGGTGGTGGTGTCGGCGTCCAGATCCAGCACCCGGCGGATGCGCCGCACCACCGGCGACAGTGCGCGCAGGTCGTCGAGCACGAGGCGGACCCGGAAGGCGTGGCGCTGCGGGACGTGTTCGGCGGTGAACGAGCCGCGCGCGCCGTCCCAGCGGATATGCCGGCCGTAATATGCCTCGCCGACCCACTCCAGGCCGGCAATGGCACGGCCGGCGTGGAAGTCGCGCAGCGCCGGCCAGGCGTAGGGCGGGCGATAGGCCAGCCACAGCGTCAGCGGCTCGCCGTTCTGGCCGCCGTGGGCGCTATCGGCGGCGCTTCGGCGCAGTTCCCGTGGCGCCAGGCCGATGCGGGTCACGAAGGCATCGTTGAAGCGTCGCAGGCTGCGAAAGCCGCTGGCGTAGGCGATGTCGGTGATCGGCAGCGTGGTCTGGTGCAGCAGCTGCTTGGCGAACAGGCACTGGCGATACTGGGCGTAGGCCTTGGGCGAGACGCCGAGTCCGTCGTGGAACAGCCGCCTCAGGTGACGCTCGCCGATGCCGAGCCGCTGGCACAGGTCGCTCAGCGAGCCGTCGCCCAGGGCGCCGTCGTCGATCAGCCGCAGCGCTCGCTCGAGCGTGGTGCGGGTGCCGCGCCAGGCGGGGGAGTCGGGGGCGCTGTCCGGCCGGCAGCGCAGGCAGGGACGGAAGCCGGCCTCGGCGGCGGCCAGGGGCGTGTCGAAGTAGCGCACCCGGGTGTCTTTCGACGGGATGGCCGGGCAGATCGGTCGGCAGTAGATGCCGGTGCTGGTCACGCCGACCACGAAGCGGCCGTCGAAGCGCGCATCCCGGGCCAGGCGCGCCTGGCGGCACTGAGCGGCATCCAGCATGGCGGCGTTCCTCGGTCTCGGTTCCTGATCGCAGTGTAACGCGCCAGCGCGGCGAGACTCGCCGGAAACGGACGTGGAGGCCGTCAGCCCAGCTTCAGCGGCCCGTTACTCTTGAGGGTGTCCATGGCCACCTGAGTGGCGACGTTCTGGATGCCCTCGAGCGGGCTTATGGCCTCGGCGAGGAAGGCCGACAGTGCCCCCAGGCTTTCCACCACCACCTTGAGGACGAAATCATGGTCGCCGGTGATGGTGTGGCATTCGATGACCTCGTCGCGGGCCAGCAGCGCCGCCACGGCATCCAGCGGGCGGTCCATGCGCGACTTGTCCATGGAGATGGAGATGAAGGCCGTTACCGCCAGGCCCAGCGCCCGGGGGTCGAGCCGTAGTGCATAGCCCTGGATGATGCCGTCGCGTTCCAGCCGCGCCAGGCGCCGCGAGCACTGACTGGGCGAGAGGCTGACGGCCTCCGAGAGGGCGCCAAGGGTCAGGCGGGCGTCGCGCTGGAGGGCATGGAGCAGGGCCAGGTCGAAGCGATCGAGTGTCGTCATTTATCGTTATGTGGCCTTTTTATGCAAGATTCTTGTATTAAAGATGCCCAGGAGCCCATGAGAATGCAAACGGGCGTCGTCCGTCCTCGCCTAGAATGATCGCAGGCCTTTCCCCTGACCTGCGGAGACCCGACATGAGCGTCAGCCTGGACCGCGTTCGCGAGCTGGACCGCCACGATCCCCTGGCGGGCTTCAAGCGCCGCTTCGCCCTCCCCGAGGGCACCCTCTACCTCGACGGCAACTCTCTCGGTGCCCAGCCGACGGCCGCCCGGGAAGCCGTCGCCGCGACCCTGGATCAGTGGCGCGACGAGCTGATCGGCGGCTGGAACCAGGGCTGGTTCGATGCCCCGGAGCGCCTCGGCAACCGGCTGGCGCCGGTGATCGGTGCCCGCGATGGCGAAGTGGTGGTCACCGACAACATCACCCTCAACCTGTTCAAGCTGCTGGGCTATATCCTCGAGCGGCGCGGCGATGGAGACGGTGGCGCGGTGCTCAGCGAGGGCGGCAACTTCCCCACCGACGGCTACATCGCCCAGGGCTTCTGCCGGCTCGGCGGCGTCGAGCACCGTGTACTGCCCGAGGGCGCCGAGCTCGCCGACCACCTGGACGGCGTGGCCGTGGTGGTGCTCAGCCAGGTCAACTACCGCACTGGCCGGCTGCGCGACATGGCCGCGACCACGCGCCGGGTACATGAGGCCGGGGCCGAGGTGATCTGGGACCTGGCCCACTCGGCCGGCGCGTTGCCGGTGGACCTCGCCGGCAGCGGTGCCCGTTACGCCGTGGGCTGCACCTACAAGTACCTCAACGGCGGCCCCGGCGCGCCGGGCTTCCTCTATGTGCATCGGGACCACCAGGACGGCGGCTGGCAGCCGCTCTCGGGCTGGCACGGCCATGCCGCGCCCTTCGCCTTCTACGCCGACTATGCCCCGGCCGGTGACATCACCCGCTTTCGTACCGGCACCCACTCCGCGCTGGCCTACAGCGCCCTGGAGGCCTCGCTTTCGATGTGGGGCGATGTCGACATGGCGGCGCTGCGTGAGAAGAGCCTGGCGCTGAGCGCGCTGTTCCGCGACTGCCTGGCCGATCTGTTCGAGGCGCATGGCATCGAGGACATCACCCCGCCGGCGGCCGAGCGCGGCAGCCAGGCGTCGCTGGTGGATGCCGACAACGGCTACGCCATCGTCCAGGCGCTGATCAGTCGCGGGGTGATCGGCGACTACCGTGAGCCGGGCCTGATGCGCTTCGGCTTCACGCCGCTCTACCTGAGCTTCGAGGACGTCTGGCGGGCGGCGATGCACTTCCGCGAGGTGGTCGAGAGCGGCGAGTATCGTGAACCGCGCTTCCACGTGCGCGGGGCGGTGACCTGATGGCCGATAGCGACGCGCAGGCGGCACGGGATCGTGCCTATTCGCCGAGCCTCTGGGCGCGAAGCTTCGAGGCCAGCCTGGCTCGCCAGGCCCGGCGTGGCGAGCGGCTCAGGGAACGTCATCCGCCGCGACGCCTGAGCTATGGGCCGGGCGCTCAGCAGGGTATCAATCTCTTCCTGCCGACGACGGGCAAGCCGCGCGGGTTGATGGTGTTCCTCCATGGCGGCTACTGGCAGGAGCTGGACGCCTCGGCGACGGATTTCATGGCCGCCGACTGGCTCGAGGCCGGCTGGGCCTTCGCGTCCGTGGATTATCCGCTGGCGCCGCAGGCGCCCATCGAGGCCATCGTCGAAGCCTGCCGGCGGGCGGTCGCGGTCCTTCAGCGAGAGCTGGGGGAGCTGAACGCCGAAGCGCCCCTTCACCTGGGGGGGCACAGCGCCGGGGCGCACCTGGCCTTGGCGAGCTGCCTGGGCGACACGGGGCTGGTGGGCATCGGCTCGCTGTGGTTGATCAGCGGTATCTATGACCTGCGCCCCCTGGTGGAGACCTACATCAATGCCCCGCTGGGGCTGGATCCTGAGCGTGCCGAGGAGCTTAGCCCCTTGTGCCAGTCATTGGCGGGACTGCCACCGCTTCAGCTGGTGCTCGGGGAATTCGACCCGCCGGCGTTCCATCGCCAGAGCGAACGGCTCGATGAACGGGTGCAGGCGGCAGGAGGGCGCTGTCGGCTGACCGAGCTCAAGGACTGTGACCACTTCGATATTCTCGAGCGGCTCGGCAGCACGCCAGATCGTTCGGGCAAGGATGCATCAGCCAACGAATCAACATGAAGGTAGGCAAGGGGGCCGCCATGAAGCACTCAAATGACAACAAGACCGGCCGGAATGCCGTGAACCTGACGAGCGAAAAGAGCGTTCACTGGGATCAGGACATGAGCTACGGACAGTACCTGGGGCTCGAGACCCTGCTGTCCTGCCAGAATCCTGTCTCTGACGAGCACGATGAAATGCTCTTCGTGATCATCCATCAGGTATCCGAGCTATGGCTGAAGCAGTGCCTCCATGAGGCGCATGCGGCGGCTCGGCATATCGCGGCGGATCGACTCCGGCCGGCCTTCAAGATGCTCACCCGGGTCTCGCGCATCCAGGAGCAGATGATCCAGGCCTGGGAAGTCCTGGTCACCATGACGCCGACCGACTACGTCAGCTTCCGCGACAGCCTGGGGCAGAGCTCCGGATTTCAATCGTACCAATACCGCGAGCTGGAGTTCCTGCTGGGCAACAAGCACCCGGGCATGGTCAAGGTCCATCGCTCGCACCCCGAGCACTATCAGCGGCTAGTGAGCGTGTTGCAGGCCCCCAGCCTGTACGACATCAGCCTGCAGCTGCTGGCGCGGAGAGGTTTCAGCGTGCCGGCATCGGTGCTGGATCGCGACTGGTCGGAGCCGTATGAAGCCTGTGCGGAGGTCGAGGCCGTCTGGGCCGATATCTACGCCGAGACCGACCGGCACTGGGACCTGTATGAGCTGGCGGAAAAGCTGGTGGATACCGAGTACAACTTCCACAAGTGGCGCTTCAGCCACATGAAGACCGTCGAACGCATCATCGGCCACAAGAGCGGGACCGGCGGCACCTCGGGCGTGTCGTATCTGCAGAAGGCATTGGACCTGAAGTTCTTTCCCGAGCTCTGGTCGGTCAGAACCTCGCTGTAGCCGGCGGGGCCAGGATGATGGGACGATGATCGCGGTTGCCTCATGCCCGATGGTGTTCATCGGGCCGATGCGTCAGGCTTACCCGGTGGTTCGGAGCCTGCTTGACTGTAAAGGATGCCGTTTCGGTTGCCCTCGATCACACGGAGTTTTCCCATGACGCCACCGCTGACCCGTCACAATCGCCCCCGCCAGGTGCTCGACGCCATCGCCGCCGCCAACGCTTCGCTTGACGACGACGACCGCGAGGCCAAGTACGCCAAGCTGGCCGAGTCGCCGTATCGCTTCTTCCGCGGCACCAACCACCTGTACTGGAGCGACGTCTGGCACGACTGGCGCTTTGCCCTCTACGGCGGCCTGCCGGAGACCCAGACCTGGCTGCAGGGCGACGCTCACGTCTACAACTTCGGCGCCTACGGCCATCATGACGATGCCGTGCGCTACGGCATGGACGACTTCGACGATGCCATGGTCGGCGACTACCAGTACGACCTGTGGCGGCTGGCGATCAGCCTGGTGCTGGACGCCCGTGAGAACGCCGGGCTCTCGCGCAAGGGCATCGACAAGTCGCTCGAGACGCTCATCGAGGCCTACCTGGACGAGCTCGACGATCACGCCGAGGGCGAGGTGCCGGGGGCGGTGACCCTGGAGACCGCCAAGGGGCCGCTGGAGCCCTTCCTGGAGAAGGTGGCGCGCAAGGAGAGCCGGGCCAAGATGCTCGACAAGTGGACGGTGCTCGGCGACGACGGCCGTCGTCTCGCCGTCGACGAGCGCCCGGAGAAGCTGGCCCGCCTGCCGGCCCACCTGGGCAGCCAGCTGCGCAAGGCCTTGGAGGAGGAGTATCGCGGGACGCTGCGCGGCGCCCGCGCCGAAGCCGAGGAGGATCACTTCCGGGTCAAGGACATGGCGCGGCGCCTCGATGCCGGCACCGGTTCGCTGGGGCTCGACCGCTACTACGTGCTGATCGAGGGCGGGCGCGACCATGTCCACGACGACGTCATCCTCGACGTGAAGCAGCAGACCGCACCAGAGGGCTGGCGGCTGATGAACGCCGCCGAGAAGCGCGACTGGCGCCGCGCCTTCGCCCACGAGGGCGCCCGCCATGCCGCCGCCTTCACCGCCATCGCCGAGCACCCGGACATCTACCTGGGCTGGCTGCATCTGGGCGACACGGTGTTCTCGGTGCGCGAGCGCTCGCCGTTCAAGGAGGACTTCCCGACCCACAAGATCGACGGCGACAAGCCCTATCGCAAGCTGGCCAAGCAGTGGGGCCGGATCCTGGCCCGTGAGCACCTGCGCGGCGGCCAGGCGCTGAACCCCGACGATCCCGGCACCTTCGCCCGGGCGGTGACCGGCCGGGTCGAGGGCGGCCAGGAGCATTTCGTGGACATGATCTCGACGCTGGCCTTCAGCTACGCCGACTGCGTGGCCCGGGATCACGCCACCTTCGTCGAGTCGCGCTAGACGCGCGTCGCGCCAGAGTCGCCGATACGCCTTGGGTGCAGGCCCCCGGTCGCTGTAGGCTGGGGGCAATTCGCATTCAGGAGGCGCCATGTTTCCCCCCTTCACGCTGCGCTATGCGCGCTTCCCCGACCGGCTGCGGGCGCCCGCCCGGCCGGCGCCCGTCGAGCGTCCCGAGCTGGTGGCCTTCAACCGGCCGCTGGCCGAGTCGCTGGGCTTCGATCTGGACGCCTTCGACCCCGAGCGGGCTGCCGAGCTGTTTTCCGGCAACGTCCTGCCCGAGGGCGCCGAGCCCGTGGCCCTGGCCTACGCCGGCCACCAGTTCGGCAACTTCGTGCCCCAGCTCGGCGATGGCCGGGCGGTGCTGCTGGGTGAGGTGACCGACCGCGCCGGCCGGGTGCGCGACCTCCAGCTCAAGGGCAGCGGCCGCACGCCGTTCTCCCGCGGCGGCGACGGCCGCGCGCCGCTGGGCCCGGTGCTGCGCGAGTACCTGGTCAGCGAGGCCATGCATGCCTTGGGCGTGCCGACCACCCGGGCGCTGGCCGCGGTGACCACCGGCGAGACGGTCTATCGCCGCGTGCCGGAGCCCGGCGCGGTGCTGACCCGCGTCGCCGCCAGCCACCTGCGCGTGGGCACCTTCCAGTACGTCGCCGCCCGCGACGACCAGGAGGCCGTGCGGCTGCTGGCCGACGAGGCGATCGAGCGCCACTACCCGCATCTTGCCGAGCGCGATGAGGGCGAGCGCTATCTGGGCCTGCTCGAGGCGACGGTGGAGCGCCAGGCCGAGCTGGTGGCGCGGTGGATGGGGCTTGGCTTCATCCACGGGGTGATGAACACCGACAACGCGGCGATCTCCGGCGAGACCATCGACTACGGCCCCTGCGCCTTCATGGACGCCTATGACCCGCGCACCGTGTTCAGCTCCATCGACGAGCGCGGCCGCTATGCCTTCGTCAACCAGCCGCCGATCGCCCAGTGGAACCTGGCGCGCTTCGCCGAGACCCTGCTGGCGCTGATCGACGAGGACCGCGAGCGGGCCATCGAGCGCGCCACCGAGGTGCTGAAGACCTTCGAGGATCGCTTCGAGGCCAGCCGGCTGCGGGTGATGCGCGCCAAGCTGGGCCTCGAGACGGCGGAGGAGGGCGACGCCGCCCTGATCGAGGACTGGCTTGCGGCGATGCAGGCCGTACGCGCCGACTTCACCCTGAGCTTCCGCCGGCTGGCCGATGCCCTGGAAGACCCCGAGGGCGAGGCGCGCCTGGCCGAACCGTTCGGCGACCGCGAGGCGCTCGACGACTGGCTCGCGCGCTGGCGCGAGCGGCTGTCGCGCGAAGAGGCCGACACGGCCGAGCTGGCGCGGCGCCTGCGGGCCGTCAATCCGGCGGTGATTCCGCGCAACCATCGCGTGGCGGAGGCCATCGCGGCGGCCGAGAACGACGACTTCGGTCCCTTCGAGGCGCTGCTGGCGGCGATCACCCGGCCTTTCGAGGCGCCGACCGGCGAGGTCGACTATACCCGCCCGCCGCGGGACGACGAGAAGGTGCTGCGGACCTTCTGCGGCACCTGACGCGAGCGCATCGTCACTGTGGCAAGCGACGGCCGGCCCCTGGGCCGGCCGTCGTGGTGTCGGATGACACTCTTGAGAGAGCCTCACTCGGGCTGGGAGACCATGATGGGCTCGCCGGCGGGGCCGATCTGGAACACCGTGAACTTGGCGCCCTCGGCGCTGACGGTGCGCCCGACCATCGGCTGGTCGGGCTTCTCGTGGAAGACCTCGCCGGCCGAGATGGTACGCGGCTCCTGGCCCTCGACCGCGACCTCGAGGCTGCCCTCGGTCACGTAGACGAACAGGTGGCCCGGATGAATGTGGCGGTCGGTGACCCAGTCGTCGCCGACCTCGAAGTTCACCACGTTGACCTCCATGCCTTCCATGCCGTCGAGCTCCGTCGTCAGCAGGGTCTTGGCGTCGCCGGCTGCCAGCAGCGGCAAGCCCATCAGGGCCACGCCGAGCGCCGTGGCGACACCGGTACCGATCACGTGCGTGTTCATGTTGTCCTCCCGCCGTCGGGCGACGGCAGGGTGAAGTGGCAGGACGGAAAGATGTTCCGGGACGACGGCCGTCCGCCGTCCTTCTTTGGCATAGCCCCGGGAGCGGGGGCGGTCAAGCGGCTCAGGAATCGCTTGGCGCTCGTCCGGGGCCGTAACGAGAGCGCCGCGTCGTGGGCGGCACGGCGGCGGACCGTCCGGCTTTAAGTTGGAAACCAGACAGTCAGCGATGACGCCGGTTCTCGCCAACGAGGCGTCGGCGGGACCGCCATGGGTGAAGGGAACCTTTCCCTGTGGATCAGCGGCCCCATCGGGTCCTTGTCAGGCCTTTTCCCCCAGGGCGGCGATATGGTCCGGCAGGCGATCATGGGAGCCGTACATGAAGTGGTTCTCCATGCGCTCCGCAAATTGGGCGGCTTCCGGTTCACGCCCCACCGCCATGGCCACCTCGCGCACGTGCATCGGCGATGCGCCACAGCAGACGCCGAGGTAGTTGACCCCCAGGGCATGAACGTCGCGAGCAAAGGCGCCGAGTTCGTAGCGGTTGCAGAACAGCGGGTCCAGGGCGGTCGGGAAGGGGCGTCCATGGGGCGCCGGGCAGCCGCACCCCTGATGGTCGGAGAGGTTGAAGAAGGTCGGCTCCTGCTCGGTAGTGCGATAGGTCACCGGCAGCGCCGCCACATGGCAGGTCACGGCGTCGCGAATCCGCTGGATCCAGGGCAGCATGGTATCCGGCCCTCTGAAGCAGTTCAGACCGACCACGCTGGCGCCCTTCTGCTCCAGGGCGACACAGGTTTCCACGATGCCGGGGCCGTCGATCATGCGATTCTCGGCCATCGGCGCCAGGGTGACGACGGCCGGCAGCCCCTTGGCCTTGATCGCCTCCAGGGCCGCTTCGGCTTCTCCGGCATAGTAGAAGGTTTCCGCGATGATGACGTCGGCGCCTTCCTCGACGGCCCATTGGACCATCTCGTCGAACATGGCGCGCACGCTCTGCTGAGAGGCTGGATCTTCCGGGTCCCAGACGTTGCTGTTGGAAATGTTGCCGGCCATCAGGTTACCGGCCTTTTCATCGGCCACCTTGCGAGCAATCTTCAACGCGGCCCGATTCAGCGGCTCCAGCAAATCTTCCTTGCCGATGACCTTCATCTTTTCGCGGTGGCCGTTATAGGTGAAGGCCTGAACGATGTCTGATCCCGCATGCTGGAAATCCCGGTGCAGCGCTTCCAGCGCGTCCGGGCGCAGCAACGCCACTTCGGGGACGAACTCACCGGCGGAGAGATAACCGCGCCGTTCAAGCTCGAACAGAAAACCCTCGGCACAGATGAGGGGGCCCCGGTCGAGTCGTTGGGTGATCAGGTCTTGTGCCATGGATGCATGCCTCCGCGGTGGTAGGTGTCTTGAATCAAGCTGCATTCTGGCAGTCGTTCAGCCCTCGTCACCAATGAAGGTTTTCCGGCTTGAAGATGATTGAAATTCATCCATGGTGATATTTCTAACAATGAAATGAATGTTCGCCGGGGGCTTTGACGTTCAAGGGGAAGGCATCGGCGGGCCGTGATCTCCGGAAGCGAAGCCATCGCACAGCGCGCTTATCGCCCGGGGGCGGGCAATGCGAGGTCAGGGGCCGCCTCCCGTTCCCTGGAGCTATCGAAAACACGCACCACGTCGCCTCGAGCCTGCCTCTAGAGCCAGTAGAGGCACAGCGACAGCGTTACCACCGAGCCCAGCGTCGAGAGCAGCACGGTGCGCGAGACGACCGCCGCCTCGCGGCCGTAGAACTCCGCCAGCATGTAGGGCCCGGTGCCGGTGGGCAGCGCACTCATCAGCAGCGCCGACTTGGCCCACAGCGGCGGCAGCGCGAAGACGTGGAACGCCAGCACCCAGGTGATCAGCGGATGCACCAGCAGCTTGAGGCCGACCAGCCCCCAGGCGCCTTCGGCGGAACCGCTCTGCTTCTGGGCCAGGAACAGGCCCAGCGAGACCAGTGCGCAGGGCGTGGTGGCATCGCCCAGCAGGCGCAGGAAGTCGTCGAAGGGGCCGTCCAGGGGCGCGCCGCCCAGCGCCCACAGCGCGCCCACCAGCGGCGAGACCACCAGCGGGTTCCTGGCCAGGGCCTTGAACACCTTGGCGAGTGCCTGGACGAAGGACGGCTCGTCCTGCAGGCCGACCTCGATGCACACCACGGCGATGGCGAACAGCACGCAGACCACGATCAGGGTGGCGATCAGCGCTGGTGCCAGCCCGGCTTCGCCCAGCACCAGCAGGCTCAGGGGAATGCCCACGTAGCCGGTGTTGGCGTAGGCGGCGCCGAGGCCGTCGATGCTGGCGTCGACCAGCCGGCGCCGGCCGCGCAGGCGGTAGCCCACGGTGACCGCGAACAGCAGCAGCGTCGGCAGGGTCACGGCGGCGATGAAGCCCGGATGCCAGATCTCCTCCCAGCGGGCGGTGGCCGTGGTGCGAAACAGCAGCGCCGGCAGGCACAGCCAGACCACGAAGCGGTTGAGCTCGGCGGCGGCGGTCTCGCCCAGCCGGCCGGTGCGGCGGCACAGGTAGCCCGCCAGGATCAGGCCGAAGATGGGCAGAACGACACCGAGAACGGACGACATGGGGGCTCCTGGGCGGCGGCACGATAGAGAGGCTAGCCTAGGCGGATACGGCGATGCCGTCTAATCGATGAGAGACGGTCGATACGCCCGGATAGCGGCCGAGCAAGACAGCGGGCGCCCACGACGAAGCGCGCCGGCCACGAGGGCCGGCGCGATGTCGTCGGGGACCGCCGCGGGGTGCGGCGGCCGTCGGGTGGGCGATCAGCCCAGTTCGAGATCGAAGCGGTCGGCGTTCATGACCTTGGTCCAGGCGGCCACGAAGTCCTTCACGAACTTGGCCTCGTTGTCGTCCTGGGCGTAGACCTCCGCGTAGGAGCGCAGGATGGCGTTGGAGCCGAACACCAGGTCGATGCGGGTGGCGGTCCACTTCACCTGGTCGCTCTTGCGGTCGCGGATCTCGTAGAGGCCCTTGCCGGCGGGCTTCCAGTGGTTGGCCATGTCGGTCAGGTTGACGAAGAAGTCGTTGCTCAGCTGACCCTCGCGGTCGGTGAACACGCCGTGCTTGCTGCCGCCGTGGTTGGTGCCCAGCATGCGCATGCCGCCCATCAGCACGGTCATTTCGGGGGCGGTGAGGCCCATCAGCTGAGCGCGGTCGAGCAGCAGCTCCTCGGGCTTGACCACATAGTCCTGCTTCAGCCAGTTACGGAAGCCGTCGGCCACCGGCTCCAGCGGTTCGAAGGAGTCGGCGTCGGTCATCTCGGCGCTGGCATCGCCGCGGCCCGGCGAGAACGGCACCAGGATGTCGTGGCCGGCCGCACGGGCCGCCCGCTCGATGCCGACGCTGCCGCCCAGCACGATGAGGTCGGCCAGGCTGGCGCCGGTCTCGGCGGCGATGCCCTCGTAGACCTTCAACACCTTGTTCAGGCGCTCGGGCTCGTTGCCCGGCCAGTCCTTCTGTGGCGCCAGGCGGATGTGCGCGCCGTTGGCGCCGCCGCGCATGTCGGAGCCGCGGTAGGTGCGGGCGCTGTCCCAGGCGGTGGCGACCATCTCGCCGATGGACAGGTCGCTTTCGGCGATCTTCTGCTTGGCGGCCTCGACCGAATAGTTGATGTTGCCGGCCGGTACCGGGTCCTGCCAGATCAGGTCCTCGTCCGGCACTTCCGGGCCGATGTAGCGGGTCTTCGGGCCCATGTCGCGGTGGGTCAGCTTGAACCAGGCGCGGGCGAAGCAGTCCTTGAAGTATTCCGGATCCTTCATGAACTTCTCGCAGATGGCCCGGTAGGTCGGATCCATCTTCATCGCCATGTCGGCGTCGGTCATCATCGGGTTGTGGCGGACGGACGGGTCGGTGGGATCGACCGGCTTGTCCTCCTCCTTGATGTCGACGGGCTCCCACTGGTTGGCGCCGGCGGGGCTCTTGGTGACCTCCCACTCATGCCCGAACAGCATGTCGAAGTAGCCCATGTCGAACTGGGTGGGGTTCTTGGTCCAGGCGCCCTCGAGGCCGGAGGTGACGGCGTTGGTGGCCTTGCCCTGCTGGTTCGGGTTGAGCCAGCCGAAACCCTGGGCCTCGACGTCCGCGGCTTCCGGCTCCGGCCCCAGGGCGTCGGCATCGCCGTTGCCGTGGGTCTTGCCGACGGTGTGGCCGCCGGCGGTCAGCGCCGCGGTTTCCTCGTCGTTCATGGCCATGCGGGAGAAAGTCTCGCGAACCTGTTCGGCGGTCTTCAGCGGGTCGGGCTGGCCATTGACCCCCTCGGGGTTCACGTAGATCAGGCCCATCTGCACCGCGGCCAGCGGGTTCTCCATGGTGTCGGGCTTGTCGACGTCGCCGTAGCGCTCATCGGAGGGGGCCAGCCATTCCTTCTCGGCGCCCCAGTAGACGTCCTTCTCGGGATGCCAGATGTCCTCGCGACCGAAGGAGAAGCCGAAGGTCTTGAAGCCCATGGACTCGTAGGCGACGTTGCCGGCGAGGATGAACAGGTCGGCCCAGCTGACCTTGTTGCCGTACTTCTTCTTGAGCGGCCACAGCAGGCGCCGTGCCTTGTCGAGGTTGCCGTTGTCCGGCCAGCTGTTGAGCGGGGCGAAGCGCTGGTTGCCGGTGCCGCCGCCGCCTCGGCCGTCGGCGATGCGGTAGGAGCCGGCGGCGTGCCAGGCCATGCGGATCATCAGGCCGCCGTAGTGGCCCCAGTCGGCCGGCCACCACGCCTGACTGTCGGTCATCAGGGCGTGCATGTCCTTCTTCAGCGCCTCGAAGTCGAGCTTGCGGACTTCCTGGCGATAGTCGAAGTCGTCGCCCATCGGGTCGGTCTTGCGGTCGTGCTGGTGGAGGATGTCGAGGTTGAGGGCATTGGGCCACCAGTCCATGACCGAGGTGCCGGTTTCGGTCATGCCGCCGTGCATGACCGGGCACTTGCCCGCGCCGCCTTGCTGTGTTGCGTCACCCATCTCGTACTCCTTCATCGCGTGGTCGTGTGCTCCAGTATCGATAGAGGTCACGTCGCCGCCCTTGTTGTCGAATGCCGGGAATCCGGTGCATCCAAGCGGGCCTCTAGCCTCTTTCACATAGCTTAGTGATGACTGGGGCGACTGCCATTTTTCTTTCCTGAACAAGTTGATAGCAAACCTTTATCGTCCTTTGACGATACGAGGCCGGCCACGTTCGGCATGGCCGACCGTCGTCCATTGGTCGCCCCCTGGTTGCTTGGCGATTCGCGGCCTCCCTACACTCGATGGCTCGGTAATCATGAGCCCCGCATGAGCGTTTCGCTGTTCTCGATCCGGCCCCGTCGATGCATTAACGGGGCCGAACATCGGATAACAATCACAAACCGCGAACCCGGGGGAGGGCAGGGAGCCTCTCCCCGGGGCCGCCAAAGGAGCCGCTAGATGTCCGTCAGAGAGATCCCGCTGTATATCGATGGCCAGGCCGTCACCTCGCAGAGCCAGGAATGGCGCGACGTACTCAATCCGGCCACCCAGGAGGTGGTCGCCCGGGTGCCGTTCTGCACCCTGGAGGAAGTCGATCGCGCCGTGGCCAGCGCCAGGGCCGCCTTCTTCGAGTGGCGCCGCACGCCGCTGGCCAAGCGTCAGCGCATCATGCTGAAGCTGCAGGCGCTGATCCGCGAGCACACCGAGGAGCTGGCCGCGCTGATCACCGAGGAGCACGGCAAGACCCTGCCGGATGCCGCCGGCGAGGTGGGCCGCGGGCTCGAGGTGGTGGAGCACGCCTGCTCGATCACCTCGCTGCAGCTCGGCGAGCTGGCCGAGAACGCCGCCACCGAGGTCGACGTCTACACCCTCAATCAGCCGCTGGGCGTGGGCGCCGGGATCACTGCCTTCAACTTCCCGATCATGCTGCCGTGCTTCATGTTCCCGCTGGCCATCGCCACCGGGAACACCTTCGTGCTCAAGCCCTCCGAGCAGGACCCGAGCTCGACCATGCGGCTGGTCGAGCTGGCCCACGAGGCCGGCGTGCCGGCCGGGGTGCTCAACGTGGTGCACGGCGGCCCGGACGTGGCCAACCGCCTCTGCGACCACCCGGACATCAAGGCGATGTCGTTCATCGGCTCGACCCACGTCGGCACCCAGCTCTATCGCCGTGCCGCCGAGGCCGGCAAGCGCGCCCAGGCGATGATGGGGGCCAAGAACCACTGCGTGGTGATGCCCGACGCCAACCGCAGCCAGGCCATCAACAACCTGCTGGGCTCGGCCTTCGGCGCCGCCGGCCAGCGCTGCATGGCCAACTCGGTGGTGGTGCTGGTGGGCGAGGCCCGCGACTGGCTGGACGAGCTGGTCGAGGGCGCCCGCCACATGAAGGTCGGCCCCGGCACCCAGCGTGACGCCGACCTCGGCCCGCTGGTGTCGCCGGCCGCCAAGGCGCGGGTGGAGGACCTGATCGCTGCCGGCGAGCAGGAGGGCGCCCGGCTGCTGATCGACGGCCGCGGCTGTCAGGTGGAGGGCTATCCGGAGGGCAACTTCGTCGGCCCGACCCTGTTCGCCGACGTGACCGCCGAGATGACCATCTACCGCGAGGAGATCTTCGGCCCGGTGCTGTGCGTGGTGAGCGCCGAGACCCTCGACGAGGCGATCGACTTCATCAACGCCAATCCCAACGGCAACGGCACCTCGATCTTCACCAACTCCGGCTGGGTGGCTCGCCGCTTCGAGACCGAGATCGACGTCGGCCAGGTGGGCATCAACGTGCCGATTCCGGTGCCGGTGGCCTACTTCAGCTTCACCGGCTCGCGGGCCTCCAAGCTCGGCGACCTCGGGCCCAACGGTAAGCAGGCGATCGGCTTCTGGACCCAGACCAAGACCGTCACCGCCCGCTGGTTCGAGCCGGAAAACGTCTCCGGCGGCATCAACAGCACCATCTCGCTGAGCTGATCCCATCCCGCTCGGCGGTCATCGACGGCCCTGCCTCGGGAGAGGCGGGGCCGTCGTGGTTGGGCGCGTGTTGACCGGGCGCCGGTTCTGCGCCGGCGAGGGATTCCATGATCCGTGTCATGCCGGTTTCCCCGCTCGCCCTACCGGGACGCCGAAACCTTGCTACCTTGAGGTGGTATCGAACTGGAATGAAGCCGCCTTGGCGTCACGAGCCTGTTCGGGCTGACGCGGCCAGCGGTGTCGGGTCTTTTCCTCGCCCTGGTACATGAAGGAGTCATCAATGAGATCGAAAAACGGAATCGCGGCAGTGATCGGCCCCTGGATGATTGGCACTCTCGTCCTGTTGCTGGCGGCATGCAGTCAGCCACAGAGGACGGGAGAGTCGTCGATGCAGCAGCCGGACAACTCCCTGATGCGGGTCATCAGCGGCGAGGTGTGGTATCGCGAGCGCATGGCGCTGCCACCGGGAGCCGAGGTCATCGTGACCCTCGAGGATCAGTCGCGCGCGGATGCACCCGCCACCGTGCTCACCGACTACACCTACACCGTCGAGGGCGCCCAGCCTCCCTATCCGTTCCGGCTTGTCTATGACCCTCAGGCCATCGACGAGCGCATGACTTACGGACTGCGGGCACGGATCGTTCACGACGGCGAGCTGCTGTTCACCAGTACGGAGCACGTTGATCCCTTCGCCGGCGAGGCGGGTGACCCCGTGCGCATCAGGGTCTCGCGGCAGTAAGCGTTGCTGGGGCCGGGGGAGATTTCCCCCCTCGCGAGTTTCCTTCGGCTTTGGCTCTGCAGGTGCGCCTGCGGGCCATCCGTGGGGCATCACGGGTGCCACGTCTGCGGACATGAAACGCGCCTGCCTGCTGTGGGCATGCCTATCCGGGCGTGGGGAAGGAAAACCGTAGCCCAGGGAGTCACGGATGCTTGCACGAAATGCACTGATGATCGCCACCTTCTTTGCCATGTTTTCCCCGGGGATCGCCAGCGCTCAGCAAGATGGCCTGGGCTCGGAAGCCAACGATCCGACGGCCTCCGTCATGGCCTTCCAGCTGCAGGACTTCTACACCTACCGGTACCACAACCTCGACGACGAGGACGGAAACCGCATGCAGTTCCGCGCCGCCATTCCGTTCTCGCTGGGCGACTCCAGCAACATCTTCCGACTCACCGCGCCTTACGTGACCGACTCGCCGAATGACTCGAGCGGCTGGTCCGACATGACCCTCTTCGACCTGGTGACCTTCGACCGCTCATGGGGGCGATTCGGCGTTGGTGCGGTCGCGCTGTTGCCGACCGGGGAAGACGGCCTGAGCGCCGAGAAATGGGGGCTCGGTCCCGCCGTGGGCTTCGTGGCCAGCCAACCCTCGGGGATATGGGGGCTGTTCAATCAGAACGTGTTCACGGTGGCGGGAGACGACGACTACCGCGACGTGAATATCTCGATCGTGCAGCCGATCGTGAACTACAGCCTCGGGAATGGCTGGTCGGCGGGGGCCTCCGACATGTCGATCACCTATGACTGGGAGCAGCATGATTGGGTGAGCCTGCCCCTGGGCGTTGCGCTCAACAAGCTGGTGAGGATTCAGGAGTATCCGGTGCAGTTCACGGCCAGCTATGAGCACAACTTCTACGACGAGGGGGTGAGCGCCTCGGACACCCTCAACCTCACCGCCAAGCTGCTGTTGCCTTGAACGGCAGCGGTGAGTAGGGGGCCGCTGGTCACCTCCGAAGCGCTAAAGATCAATGACGCCTCCGGCGATCCTGACCCTTCCATGGAAGCTTCTGCATTCTCCTGAGGCCCCGCTACGGTATCGCCTAGGGGCGGATATGGGCCATCTCCAGCAGCTCGCTCAGCGGTTCCAGCTGGCCCACGTGCAGCACCAGCACGCACTCGCCGGGTTCGTCGTCGGCGGGGCGAACGATGGCGAATTCGCCTTCCTCCAGATGGAATTCGTGGATCTCGCGGCTGCCCTCGGGCGTATTGCAGCGGATCGAGCGGTAGGCCTCGTCCTCGCCGTAGGTCAGGCGGTGATAGACCTTGAAGAAGGTATAGAGCGACAGACCGCGGGGAAACGCCGGCCAGCGGGCCGGGTTGTCTCGAGTCTCTGAGTCGACCTCGAGGCCGTCGGCCTCGGCGCTGGCGATGGCACCGGCCAGCGGCTCGGCGAGCAGGCTGTCGGCCTCGCCCGGCAGTGGGGCGAGACGGTCCAGCGCCTGCTGGTAGCGCTCGGCGATCGCACGCAGGTCGGCCGTCATGCCCAGCGCATGGTCGCCATGTCGCAGGTCTTCGGGGGCGCAGCCGCCGTTCTCCCAGCCGTGGATCACCCTGAGCGTCAGTCGCCCTTCGCGCATCGGCGCCTCCAGCAGCGCCTGGAGGGCGATGCGCAGGTGCAGCTGGCGCTCGGGGACGCCGTTGTCGAAGGCGGCGTAGGGCTCGGCGAAGATCCGGTGCAGGCAACCGGGGGCGTGTTCCTTGGCTTCGGTAAACGGCATGGCGGGGTCCGGGCTGGTTGTTCGAATGGCGGGAAGGATGTGTCATGCTGGCGTGGCAATCCGGATATCGGCCATGTTGGCCCTGTCTTGAGGATCGCCACTACAATCCATTCACTGTCGCCAGGGGAGTCCCGCCGGCATCGGCGGGGCTGAGAGAGCGTGCGTCGCTGACCCTGGAACCTGATCCGGTTCACACCGGCGGAGGAAGTGCGACATGCCTTATCTGACGTCAGCCGTGCTTGGCGCGGCGCTTCTGTGTTTCACCGTTCTGGGCCTGCGTGCCCGCCGGGCCGACGGCCCGCTCGACGACTACGTCACCGCCCGCAACTCCCAGTCGGCCCCGACCCTGGGGCTCTCCTTCCTGGCCTCCGGCATGGGCGCCTGGATCCTCTTCGCGCCGCCCGAGATCGGCGCCTTCGTCGGCCCGCTGGGCCTGGCCGGCTATGCCATCGGCTCGGCGCTGCCGTTTCTCGTGCTCGGCGCCTTCGGCCCGGCCATCCGCCGTCGCCTGCCGCAGGGGCGCAGCATCGGCGAGTACGCCGAGGCCTGCTTCGGCGCCGGCATCCGCCGCTGGGTGGCGCTGGTCTCGGTGCTGTACATGGGCTGCTTCCTGGCCGCCGAGCTGACTGCCATCGGCGCCATCACCGGGCTGCTGTCGGACGTGCCGGTGGCGCTGGTGGTGGTCGGCGTGGCGGTGGCGACCCTGCTCTACACCGCGCTGGGCGGGCTGCGCGCGAGCCTGGCCACCGATCGCTGGCAGGCCTGGCTGCTGCTGGCCCTGCTGCTGGTGGTGGGCGGCGTGGCGCTGGCCCGGCTGCCCGAGCTGCCGGCCGAGGCCGCGCTGCCGTCGATTCCCGCCGGCGATGCGCTGTCCGTGGCGTTGACGCTGGTGATCGCGGTGACCGCGGCCAACCTCTTCCACCAGGGCTACTGGCAGCGGGTGTGGGCGGCCCGGGACGACCGGGCGCTGGGGCGCGGCGCCTGGCTGGGCGGCGGCATCACCGTGCTGGTGGTGGCGGTGGTCGGCGGCCTCGGCATGCTGGCCGCCATGGCCGGCGTGTCGCTGGGCGAGCCGCCGATCCCGTTCTTCGCGCTGCTCGCCGAGGCGCCGGGCTGGCTGGCGCTGCCGGCGCTGGTGCTGGCGGTGACGCTGGTGGCCTCCAGCGTCGACACCCTGCAGAACGGCATCGCCTCGCTGGTGGTGGCCGGCAGCGGCCGTCGCGGCCTGTCGCTCAGGGCGTCGCGGTGGGTCACCGTGGCGCTGATGGTGCCGGTGGTGGCGATCGCCCTTCAGGGGCTTTCGGTGCTGCGACTGTTCCTGATCGCCGATCTGCTGTGCGCGGCCATCGTGGTGCCGGTGTTGCTGGGGCTGTGGGCGCGGATGAGCGCCGTGGCGGCGCTGGCCGGCGGCCTCGCCGGGCTGGCCGGTGCGGTGCTGCCGGGCTGGGTCGCCTCGGGCAGTGCCCTCGACGGCCTGCTGGCGGCGAGCTTCCCCGGTGGGGTGCCGACCCTGCCACCCTTCCTCGGCGCGCTCGTGGCCTCCAGCGCGGTGGCGCTGCTGGTGGCCTGGTGGCGCCCGGCCGCGGTGCGGCGCACGGCCTGAACGGTTGCCAGGCCGGCGGATGACGGCCACCCTCTGAAGGTCATCCCGACCTGACGGAGGAGCCGCGCCATGAGTGACACGCCACAGGATCCCCGCCGCCGCCATTCCGCCCCGGTGGTGGACGGCGTCGGCAAGTCGGCCAGCCGCGCCATGCTGCGCGCGGTGGGCTTCAACGACGCCGACTTCACCAAGCCCCAGGTGGGCATTGCGTCCACCTGGAGCCGCGTCACGCCCTGCAACAGCCATATCGGCGAGCTGGCCGAGCAGGCCAGCGCCGGGGCGGATGCGGCCGGCGGCAAGGGCGTGATCTTCAACACCATCACCATCTCCGACGGCATCGCCAACGGCACCGAGGGCATGAAGTATTCGCTGGTGTCGCGGGAGGTGATCGCCGATTCCATCGAGACGGTGGCCGGCTGCGAGGGCTTCGATGGCCTGGTGGCCATCGGCGGCTGTGACAAGAACATGCCCGGCTGCCTGATCGGCCTGGCGCGGCTCGACCGGCCCAGCGTCTTCGTCTACGGCGGCACCATCCTGCCCGGCGAGGGGCACACCGACATCGTCTCGGTGTTCGAGGCCATGGGCGCCCACAGCCGCGGCGATCTCGACCTCATCGACGTCAAGCGGATCGAGGAAACGGCGATTCCCGGGCCCGGCGCCTGCGGCGGCATGTACACCGCCAACACCATGGCCTCGGCCATCGAGGCACTGGGCATGAGCCTGCCCGGCAGCTCGGCGCAGAACGCCGTGTCCCAGACCAAGCGCGACGACAGCCGGGCGGCGGGAGAGGCGGTGCTGGCCCTGCTCGAGCGCGACATCACGCCCTCGGACATCATGACCCGCGAGGCCTTCGAGAACGCCATCACCGTGGTGATCGCCCTGGGCGGCTCCACCAATGCGGTGCTGCACCTGATCGCCATGGCCGACGCCATCGGCGTGTCGATCACCCTCGACGACTTCACGGCGATCGGCAAGCGGGTGCCGGTGCTCGCCGACCTGCGCCCCAGCGGCCAGTACATGATGAGCGAGCTGGTCGAGATCGGCGGCATCCAGCCGCTGATGAAGACCCTGCTCGAGGCGGGGCTCTTGCATGGCGACTGCCTGACCGTGACCGGCGCCACACTGGCCGAGAATCTGGCCGATGTGGCGCCTTACCCCCAGGATCAGGCGATCATCGCGCCCCTCGAGGCGCCGCTGAAGGCCCAGAGCCATCTGCGCGTGCTGCACGGCAACCTGGCGCCGGAAGGGGCGGTGGCCAAGATCACCGGCAAGGAGGGCACGCGTTTCTCGGGTTCGGCCCGGGTGTTCGGCTCCGAGGAGGAGGCCCAGGCGCGCATCAACGACGGCAGCGTGGTGGCCGGCGACGTGGTGGTGATCCGCTACGAGGGGCCCCGCGGCGGGCCCGGCATGCGCGAGATGCTGACCCCGACCTCGGCGATCATGGGGCGCGGGCTCGGCAGCGAGGTGGCGCTGATCACCGACGGCCGCTTCTCCGGCGGCAGTCACGGCTTCGTGGTCGGCCACGTGACGCCGGAGGCCTTCGACGGCGGTCCCCTGGCGCTGCTCGAGGATGGCGACACCATCACCATCGATGCCGAGGCCGATACCCTCGATGTCGCGCTCACCGTCGAGGAGCTCGAACGACGCCGGGCCGCCTGGCAGCGGCCGGCGCCGCGCTACACCCGCGGGGTACTGGCCAAGTACGCGCGCACGGTCAGCTCCGCCTCGACCGGGGCGGTGACCGACCGCCCCGACTAGCTTGGCCCATCGGGGACCCGAGACGCGACGGCGCCGCCCCGAGGGGCGGCGCCGTTCGTGCTTTCGGGCAGGGCGTGCCCTGCGGCCGTCGGCTTACTGGGAGAGCGCCCGGTTCATCATGTCTTCCATGCTCATGGCGTCCTCGGGCAGCTCGAAGGCGCTTGCCGCCGGGGCCTCGTCGGACAGCGAGGCGATCCGGAAGCGGTCGCCGAAGCGCAGCATGCCGAGCCCCTCTTCCTCCAGCGCCGAGGCGATCGGGTCGGGTTCGCCGGTCATGGTGCGCTGGTAGGCGTGGAAGGCGCGCATCAGCTCACGTACCTGATCGTCGTCGCTCAGCACCAGGGTGTCGTCATGGGCGTTGCCGGCCTTGTCGGTCCACGTCAGCGCGTAGACCTCGCCCTCCAGGCCGGCGACGGTCTCGCGTTCGCCGGTGGCCTCGAGCCGTTCGACCGAGTCGGCCTGCTGGCTGGTCACGCCGGCCATGGCCTGATCGCCGCCCATGCTCTCGGCCATCTGCTTGAGGCGGGCCATGTCCATGACCAGGGTCTGGCCCTGCATCCGGGTGACCATGTAGCCGTTGCCGTCCTTGAGCAGCATGAAGCCCGCCTGGGCCTGCTGGGGGAAGTCCATGCGCAGGTCATCGCCCGCCCAGCGGACTTCCATGGTGGCGTTGCCCTGGTCGGAACGGCTCTCGAGGGTGGCCTGGCCATCGGCCAGGGCGGGCAGCGAGGCGGCCAGCAGCAGGCCGGTCACGAGGTGGCGCATCGGGAATCTCCCTGATCTCTCGAATCCATGAGGTGGAAGGGCCGGCGTGACCGGCCCGGGCCCAGTGCGCGGGCGAGCGGGTCGCCTGACGGCTAGGGCGGCGTGAGTTCGTGGTCGATGGTGCTGCGCAGTGCCTGTAGCTCGTCGAGGGTGAGCTGCTCCAGGCGTCCGGCGAGAAGGTCGCTGATCTTCTGCATCGGCAGGCCCGCGCGACGGGCGATCTCGCGGTTGCCGAGATCCGATACGGCGATCAGCCGAGTGATGATGCGCATGAGGCGCGTACGTTGTTCCAGGTCCCTGACGTCGAGGTCAGGGCATCGTCGCGGAGGGTCGAGGATTTCCGCGTTGGATGGGCTTGCCGTGCTCATGATGCTCCACAGGACAGAATCGACCGCTACAGCATGAAGCCTTTTGACGCGTTTCGCCAGTGGTCGAAAGGCGGATGGCGCAAGATTCATTGCCCGCTGAATCGGCCGGTGGCGGGGATGGCAAGGCCAGGGGCGGACAGGGCAAAGCGCGGTCTCCGATGCGGTTGAATCCCCGGTGTTCTTGGTCTGTGGTCGGCATTTCCGGGCGCGGGGGAGATGTAGGGATGACGGCGGTTTGTTGATGTTTTATAAAAATGTCGATATTTTTGATTCATCGACCCTCGATCCCCTGGAGCCTCCCGATGACCGCGTTGACCCGGATACCCGAACTCGCCATGCCGCTGCCCGCCGACCTGCAGGGCTTCACCCTGACGCCGTCGGCCCAGTCGCCGCGCTTGCTGCAGATGAACTTCTCCCGCGAGGTGGTCACGGCCTTCGTCGAGGCCGTGGCCGAGTGGCCGGTGCAGGCACTGGAGTACAAGTCGATGCTGCGCTTTCGGGTGGCGAAGCTCCTCGACGACCTGTGTGGCAACACCCTGCAGCCGGTGCTGATCAATACCCTGGTGGACCGCGCGACCGGCGGACTGCAGGTGGTGCCCGAGGGCCTGGACGACGTCGCCCAGGCCGAGGAGATGGTCAAGTTCGCCACCGCCGTGGCGCACCTGATGGGGCGTTCCAACTTCGACGCCATGAGCGGCCAGTTCTATGCCCGCTTCGTGGTCAGGAACGTCGACGAGTCCGACAGCTACCTGCGCCAGCCGCATCGGGTGATGGAGCTGCACAACGACGGCACCTTCGTCGAGCAGGACACCGACTACGTGCTGATGATGAAGATCGACGAGCGGCACATGCAGGGCGGCGACTCGCTGCTGCTGCACCTGGATGACTGGGAGGACCTGGAGCGCTTCTATCGCCATCCGCTGGCGCACCGCGGGATGCGATGGGCGGCGCCGCCCAGCAAGAACGTCGCCAAGGACGTCTTCCATCCGGTGTTCGACGTGGACCGCGAGGGGCGGCCGATCATGTCCTACATCGACCAGTTCGTGCAGCCGAAGGACTTCGAGGAGGGCAACTGGCTGTGCGATCTCTCCAAATCGCTGGAGGGCAGCGCGGCGATCCTGTCGGTGCCCAATCCGGTGGGTAGCTTCCTGCTGATCAACAACCACTTCTGGCTGCACGGCCGGGACCGCTTCACGCCGCACCCGGAGCTGCGCCGCGAGCTGATGCGCCAGCGTGGCTATTTCACCCATGCCGCGACGCGTCCCCAGCGTTGAAGCGGGCGGCGACGTCGAATCGCGCCCTGAGGGTATAAAGGGGCATGACCGGGCCATGCCGTCTCCGCGGCGTGGCCCTCGCTCATCGCAACGAGGACGGCATGTACGATTTCATCATCATCGGCGGAGGCATTCTCGGCATGTCCACCGCCATGCAGCTCAAGCAGGCCTATCCGGATCGCCGGATGCTGGTGCTGGAGAAGGAGCACCAGCCGGCCTGCCACCAGACCGGGCACAACAGCGGCGTGATCCACGCCGGGGTCTACTACACCCCGGGCAGCCTCAAGGCGCGCTTCTGCCTGGAGGGCAATCGCGCCACCAAGGCCTTCTGCGACGAACACGACATTCCTTACGCCAGCTGCGGCAAGCTGCTGGTGGCCACCAACGACCTGGAGATGCAGCGCATGCAGGCGCTGTGGGAGCGCACCGAGGCCAACGGCCTGGAGCGGGAGTGGCTGTCGGGGGGCGAGCTTAAGGAGCGTGAGCCCAACATCACCGGCGTCGGCGGCATCTTCGTGCCGTCCAGCGGCATCGTCGATTATCGGGCCGTGACCCGTGCGATGGCGGCCGAATTCGAGCGGATGGGCGGTGACATCCGCGTTGGCGCCGAGGTCACCGGGCTCCAGGAACGACGCCAGGAAGTGGTGGTGACGACCGCTGCCGGCGAGTTCAGCGGACGCTATCTCGTGACCTGCTCGGGGCTGATGGCCGATCGAGTGGTGCGCATGCTGGGCCAGGACCCGGGGTTCACCATCTGCCCCTTCCGCGGCGAATACTACCGGCTGCCCGAGCGTCACAATGCCATCGTCAATCACCTGATCTATCCGATTCCGGACCCGTCGATGCCGTTTCTCGGCGTGCACCTGACGCGCATGATCGACGGTTCGGTCACCGTGGGGCCCAACGCCGTGCTGGCCTTCAAGCGCGAGGGTTATCGCAAGCGCGACGTCTCGCCGGTCGATCTGGCGCGGATGTTCACCAACCCGGGCATCCTCAGGGTGCTGGGGCGCAACCTGCGCCCGGGGCTCAAGGAGATGAAGAACTCGCTGCACAAGCGTGGCTACCTGGAGCTGGTGCGCAAGTACTGCCCGAGCCTGACCCTCGATGACCTGGAGCCCCATCCGGCCGGGGTGCGTGCCCAGGCGGTGTCGCGGGACGGCAAGCTGGTCGACGACTTCCTGTTCGTCAACACGCCACGCACGGTGAACGTGGGCAACGCCCCGTCGCCGGCGGCCACCTCGGCGCTGCCGATCGGTGCGCATATCGTCGGCAAGGTGAAGGAGCTGGTCGGCGAGTGAAGGCGGCGTTGAAAGGCGGCCCCCGGCCAGCGCGCAGGAAGCGCTAAAGTTGTCGCCGTATCGACGTTGGTGGTGTGGCCCCGCCGCGCGGGGACTGCTAGCGTTTTTCCAGGCGCGCCGGCCAGTTATCGACCGAGCCGGCATCGCTCGAACAAGCACAACAATTCCCTCGAATCGTCTGTAGGAGGCTTCATGCGCGCACTCAAGACGGCCCTCGCCGCCACTCTGCTGGTGGCGGCCCCCGCGGCCCTGGCCCAGCAGCAGCTGTCCATCGCCACCGGCGGCACCGGCGGTACCTACTATCCCTACGGCGGCGGCCTCGCCGAGCTGATCAACGAGCACGTCGAAGGCTTCGACGCCGTGGCCGAGGTCACCGGCGCCTCGGTGGAGAACATGGGGCTGGTCTGGCGCGGCGACTCCGACCTCGCGCTGGCGCTCGCCGACACCGTCTACCAGGCCTACAACGGCACCGGCGACTTCGAGGGCCGCCAGCTCGAGAACATCCGCGCCCTGGCGTCGATCTACCCCAATGCCGTGCAGATCGTGACCATGGCCGATTCCGGCATCGAGTCGCTCTCCGACCTGGAAGGCAAGGTCGTCTCGGTGGGCGCACCGGGCAGCGGTACCGAGATCAACGCCAGCACCCTGCTGGAGGCCAACGGCATCACCTACGACGACATCGACGCTCGCCGCCTCAACTTCAACGAGACCGCCGATGCCATCCGCGACGGCGACATCGACGCCGGCTTCTGGAGCGTGGGCCCGCCCACCAGCTCGATCATGAACCTGGCCACCACCCGCGACATCCGCCTGATCGGCCTCTCCGACGAGGAGATCGCCAACGCCCAGGCCGAGGAACCGGTGTTCGCCGCCTATGAGCTCAAGTCCGGCCTCTACGAGGGCATGGAAGAGGCGGTGCAGACCATCGGCATCCCCAACGTGCTGGCGGTGAGCAGCGAGATGGACGAGGAGCTGGCCTATCGGATCACCCAGACGCTGTTCGAACACACCGACCAGCTGATCGCCATCCACCCGGCGGCCAATGACACCACCGTCGACTTCAGCGTCGAGTCCACGCCGATCGCCTTCCATCCCGGCGCGCTGCGTTACTACGAGGAAGTGGGCGCCGAGATCGCCGACCGTCAGCGTCCCTGAGGGGCGCCGCGATGAGGTGTTCGATGACCCCGGGGCGAGCCGTCAGGCTCGCCCCGTCGTCGTGGCGGGTGCGGGTCAAGGCCCTGCTGGCGGCGCTGCTGCTCGGCGGGCTGGCGCCGCCGGCGCTGGCCGACTGCCCCAGCCATGAGCTGACGGTCCTCGACGCCCAGGACCGGCCGCTGGTACGCCTGCCGATGCCGGACGGCGAGGGCTGGTGCCTGGCCTGGAACCATTCGGTGGAGGGTTTCACCGTCCACGACTGCTATCGCAACGTCGCCGGACACATGGTGCTCCAGCGCAGCCACCTGCCGGACTTCGCCGCCGGCCTCGACCACATTCCCGGCCGCGGCCGCCAGGTCTCCGACGGCCGCGGCGGCTACTGGATCGAGGCCATCGACGAGCCGGTGCCCGGCGATGCCTACCGGCTTCGGGTCGGGTCGCCGCGCGTCGATCATCGCCTGGTCGGTCGCCCCGGAGGCGCGCCGCTGGCGACCCTGCTGGACGACGCCCGGGACTGCGACGCCGGCGGAGGGTATCCCGATGCGGCCGAGTCGCCGGTGGTCGTGAGCCTGAGCGAGCTCGCCGCCAACGAGCGGGTGACGCTGGCCCTGGAGGCCGCGATGCCCGACGACGAGGACGTCTGATAATGAACGACCTGTACCGTCGAGCAACGTCTGGCTTTCATCCAACTTCAAGAAGAGAGACACGCCCATGAGCGAAGCGGGTGCTTCCCCCATCGTCCCCGGCAGCCAGGCGCCGCACTCGCGCCCGGTGCTGTGGCTGATCAGCCTGGTGGCCGTTGCGCTGTCGCTGTTTCAGCTCTACTCCGCCGGCATCGAGCCGCTGGGGCTCTTCTACCAGCGCAGCATCCACCTGGCGCTGATCATGATGCTGGCGTTCCTGATGTTTCCGGTGTTCGGCGCCCGGCACGGAAGGGGGCCCCTGGGCGGGGCGATCGACCTGGCGTTTTTCGCCGGGGCGGTGATCACCGGCGGCTACATGGCGCTGTATCTCGACGAGATCATCAATCGCGCCGGTTTCTGGAGCCAGACCGACATCACGGTCGGCATCATCGCCACCGTCACCGTGCTGGAAGCCAGCCGCCGGGCGGTGGGGTTCGGCATGACGGTGATCGGCGTGCTGGCGATCCTCTACGCCTTCGCCGGCCCCCGCGGCGAGCTGCCCTGGCTCGGCGAATGGCTGCCCGGCATCCTCGAGCACCGCGGCTACGGCCTGGACCGCCTGGTCGGCCAGCTCTACCTGGGGCAGGAAGGTATCTTCGGCCTGCCCATGGGCGTGGCGGCGACCTATATCTTCATCTTCGTGCTGTTCGGCGCCTTCCTCGAGATCACCGGCGCCGGCCGCTTCTTCATCGACCTGGCCTACGCCGCCACCGGTCGCCAGCGCGGCGGGCCGGCCAAGGCGGCGGTCATCGCCTCGGCCGGCATGGGCTCGATCTCCGGCAGCGCCATCGCCAACGTGGTGACCACCGGCGCCTTCACCATCCCGCTGATGAAGCGCCTGGGCTACAAGCCCCACCAGGCCGGCGGCATCGAGGCGGCGGCTTCCACCGGCGGCCAGATCATGCCGCCGCTGATGGGCGCCGGCGCCTTTTTGATCGCCGAGTACACGCGGATGCCCTACCTGGAGGTGGTCAAGGTCAGCATCCTGCCGGCCATCATGTACTTCGGCACCGTCTATCTGTTCGTGCACATCATCGCGCTCAAGCAGGGCATGCAGGGCATGGCGAAGAGCGAGCTGCCGCAGCTGCGCGACGTGATGGGCGCCGGCTGGCACTTCCTGCTGCCGCTCGCGGTGCTGGTGTGGCTGCTGGTGATGAACATGTCGCCGATGCGGGTGGGCTACTACGCCATCCTCACCATGCTGGCGGTGGCGGCACTGCGCTTCGCGGTGTGGTTCTTCTTCGTCGCGCCCGGGCGCGGAGAGCCGGTCACCGGGGCGGCGCTGATCCAGGCGCTGAAGCTCGGTGCGCTCAAGGTGATCGAGGGGCTGGAGCTCGGTGCGCGCAATGCCGTGGCGGTGTCCATGGCCTGCGCCGTGGCGGGCATCATCGTCGGGGTGGTGGGCCTCACCGGGCTGGGGCTCAAGTTCTCGGCCATGATGATGGCGTTCTCCGACGGCAACCTGCTGCTGGCGCTGGTGATGGTGCTGCTGGCCAGCCTGGTGCTGGGCATGGGGCTGCCGGTGACCGCCAGCTACATCGTGCTGATCGTGCTGGTGGGACCGGCGCTGACCTCGGAGTTCGGCGTGCCGCTGCTGATCGCCCACCTGGTGGTGTTCTGGTATTCGCAGGATTCCAACGTCACCCCACCCATCGCGCTGGCGGGCTTCGCCGGGGCGGCGATCGCCGGGGCCAGGCCGATGGACACCGGCTTCCAGGCCTGGAAGTTCGCCAAGGGGCTCTATCTGATCCCGCTGTTCATGGTCTTCAATCCGGAGATCATCATGGGCGGCCCGCTGCCGCTGCTGGCCTGGACGACGCTGACCGCCTTCCTGGCGCTGGGCGCCTTCGCCGCCGCCCTGGAGGGCTACCTGTTCACGCGCATGTCGACACCGGTGCGGCTGGTGCTGCTGCCGGCCATCGTCGGGGTCTTCTACCCGAGCCTGATCGCCGAGGCCGCCGGCGCGGCGGTGATGGTGCTGGCGCTGGGGGGCAACTGGATCGCCAGCCGACGGGAGGCCGCCGTGGCCGGTTGAGGCCGCTGGCCTTTTCAGCGCCCCGACCCTGGCTTTTACAGCGCCCCGGGGCCAGCGCTCTTCGGCCAGACGCTAGACGGCCCCGCCCGGGCGATCCGGGCGGGGCCGTGTCATGGAGCGCGATGGCTTATTGAGTCGACTGGGTGTCGTCCTCCATCATTTCCTCCACCTCTTCGTGCGCCTCCTCGGCGGCCTCTTCGGTCGCGGCGGCGGCGTCCTCGGCGGTTTCCTCGGTCGCCTCGGCGGCATCAGCGGCGGCGTCCTGAGTCGCGTCGACCGCATCGCCGGCGGCATCCCCGGCGGCCTCGACGGCATCACCGGTGGTGTCGGCCACGGCATCGCCGGCCTGGTCCACGGCGTTCTCGGTGTCTTCCAGGGCCTGGCCGGCGATGGAACCCTGGCTGGCCACCGGCTCCAGGCTCACGGTGATCGGCGCCTGCTCGGCGTCCGGGCCGACCTCGACCTGATGGCGTTGGGTGGTGGTCCACAGCAGATTGCCGTCGTCGTCGCGGATCTCGGCGCGCACGGCGTGGGCGTGGCCCGGATCGACCTGATCGGTCGTGTAGTCGAGACCGAACTCGACCGGGTCGTTGCCGGTCACGTCGACGGTGGTCTCGCTGATGGTGGTGGCCGGCGCGTCGGCGCGGGCCACGTCGAGCAGGCTGACGGTGACCTGGGCATCGTCCGGCAGCGGCGTATCGGTGGCGACGAACTCCAGCACGCCCTCGAGGGTCTTGCTGGCCTGCTGCTCGCCGTTCTGGGACGCCTGTTCGCTGCCGGTCGTCTGTTCGGTCTGGGTGGCGGTATCGGCCGCGTTCTGTTCGCTGTCGTCGGCCTGGTCGCAGCCGGCCAGCGCCAGGGTGCCGGTCAGGGCTGCCGCAATGAAAAGTTGACGCTTCATGGTCGGTCTCCTTCAACACGTGTGCCGTGTGGGGGTGTGTGGTCGCGTCCCTGTCGACCGCTTCGATCATCACCCTATCAAGCTAATCTGCAGGAAGCTTGAAACCCGCTGTCGCCTGGTGGCGACATTGGGGCCGCAGGGAGGGATCGAATCGGGACGACCTGCCGCGATCGCCCCCTTTCCCGGCGCTGTGGGAGAGGTAGGCGCGTCGCGGCTCTGTTAGAATAGCGGGTTCCCGATTTTCATCATCCGCCCGCGGCATGCGCTGCGAGGTGGCGTCATTCCCGTTTTCAGGAGCCCAGGATGACAGCATCGAACGAGACGCCGCGGGTCGGCGTGATCATGGGGTCGAAGTCCGACTGGCCGGTCATGGAACATGCGGTGACCATGCTCGAGCGCCTCGGCGTGCCCTACGAGACACGCGTCGTCTCGGCCCACCGCACCCCGGACCTGCTGTTCGACTACGCCAAGTCCGCCGCCGAACGCGGCCTGCAGGTGATCATCGCCGGCGCCGGCGGCGCGGCCCACCTGCCCGGCATGGTGGCCTCCCAGACCGCGTTGCCGGTGCTCGGCGTGCCGGTGGAGTCCAAGGCCCTCAAGGGGCTGGATTCGCTGCTGTCGATCGTGCAGATGCCCGGCGGCATCGCCGTGGGTACCCTGGCCATCGGCAAGGCCGGCGCCACCAACGCCGGCCTGATGGCGTCCCAGATCGTCGGCCTGCAGGATGCCGAGGTGCGCGAGGCCGTGGAGGCCTTCCGCGCCGAGCAGACCCAGACGGTGCTGGACAATCCCGACCCGCGCCCCCTTCCCTGACCGCGAGCGACGAGCGAGGCAACCACGATGAACATCGGCGTACTCGGAGCCGGCCAGCTCGGCCGGATGCTGGCCCTGGCGGGCTATCCGCTGGCCAACCGCTTCACCTTCCTCGACACCACCGGCCACCCCAGCGCGGGCATCGGTGACGTCATGATCGACACTGACCAGAAGCACCTCGAGAGCTTCCTCGAGAAGGTCGATCTGGTCACCTACGAGTTCGAGCACCTGCCGGTGGCGCTGGTCCAGGCGATCGAGGAGCGCAAGCCGGTCTACCCCGGCAGCGAGGCGATCCGCGTCTGCCAGCACCGCGCCGAGGAGAAGGCGCTGTTCGATCGCCTGGCCATCCCGACCCCGGCCTATCGCCTGGTGGACAGCGCCGAGGCGCTGGAGGCCGCGGCGCGCGAGCTGGGCACGCCGGTGGTCGCCAAGTCCGTCACCGAGGGCTACGACGGCAAGGGCCAGGCGGTGATCAAGGACCCGGCCGATGCGGCCGAGGCCTGGCGCTCGATCAACCACCCGCGGCTGATCGTCGAGGCCTTCGTCGACTTCGTGCGCGAGGTGTCGATCATCGCCGTGCGCGGTCGCGACGGTGAGGTGGCCTTCTACCCGATGGCCGAGAACGTCCACGTCGACGGCATCCTGCGCTACTCCGTGGCGCCGATGCCGGACCTGGACGACGCCGTCCAGCAGACCGCCGACGGCTACATCCGTGCGCTGCTCGACGAGCTCGACTACGTCGGCGTGCTGACCCTGGAGCTGTTCCAGACTCGCGACGGCGGCCTGCTGGCCAACGAGATGGCACCTCGGGTGCACAACTCCGGCCACTGGACCCAGGATGGCGCGGTGACCAGCCAGTTCGAGAACCACCTGCGCGCCATCCAGGGCCTGCCGCTGGGCAGCACCGCCGCTCGCGCGCCGACCTGCATGGTCAACGTGATCGGTCGCGAGGGCGAGGCGGCGAAGCTGCTCGAGATCGACGACGCCCACCTGCATCGCTACGACAAGGGCGAGCGCCCGGGCCGCAAGCTGGCCCACGTCAATCTGGTGGCGCCGACCTTTGATGCGCTGCTGGAGAAGGTCCGCGCCTGCGCGGCCCTGCTGCCCGACGCCCCGGCGCCGAGCTTCAGCTTCGAGTGAGGCCTCGCCTCATCGGCTGACAGGAAAAGGCCGCGCCCCTCGGGCGCGGCCTTTTCCGTTATCCGGTGTCATCCCATGATCAGCACACTGGCCAGCCCGCCGCCGCCCACCAACAGCGCGAACAGGATCAGCGCCAGCAGGAAGGGCTTCGGCCCCAGGGCGCGCAGCCGGGAAAGGCGCGTCTCGAACCCCAGCGCCGCCATGGCCATGGTCAGCGCCAGCTGGCCGAGCTGCACCAGGGCCGCGTGCAGCGGGGCGGGCAGGGCGACCAGGCTGTTGAACGCCACCATGGCCAGGAAGCCGAAGGCGAACCAGGGGATCACCAGGCGGCCGCGATCGCCGTCTTCGGCGCCGCCTGCCTGCCGGCGCTGCCACCACTGGCCGACGATCAGCAGGAAGGGCACCAGCAGCATCACCCGCACCAGCTTGACGATCACCGCGTTGGCCAGCGCCTCCGGACCCACCGCCTCGCCGGCGGCCACCACCTGGGCGACCTCGTGGACGGTGGCGCCGATGTAGATGCCGAACAGGCCCTGCGGCAGGTCCAGCAGCGAATAGAGCAGCGGGTTGACCAGCATCGCCAGCGAGCCGAACAGCACCACCGTGGCCACGGCCATCGAGGTAGCGGCCGGGCGCGCACGGATGGTCGACTCGGTGGCCAGCACCGCGGCGGCGCCGCAGATGGCGCTGCCGGCGCTGGTCAGCAGCGCGGTGTCGCGGTCGAGCCCCAGCAGTCGGGTGCCGATCCCGTAGCCGCCGGCCAGCACGCCGGCGATCACCAGTGCGTCCAGCACCAGCACCTTCGGCCCCAGGCCGGCCACCTGCTGCAGCGTCAGCGAGAGGCCGAACAGCACGATGCCGCCTCGCAGCAGCCGGCGGGTGGCGAAGGCGAGCCCGGGGCCGGTCTGGCTCAGGTGGCGGGCCAGGGGCAGATTGCCGGCCACCATGCCCAGCAGCAGCGCCGGCATCAGCGGACTCACGCCGGCCTCGGCGAGCATCGGCAGCCGCGAGAGCGCGGTGCCGCCGAGAGTCAGCAGGGCGCAGAGGGCGAGGCCCGGCCACAGGGCCTCGCGCATCGGGGCGGTGGGGAAGGAGACGTTGTTCATGGCGCCCATGCTATGCCCTAATAGCGCTAATGGTTATCAGCTGATAACGAAACTGCTTTTCGGAAAAACCGATATGTCGCCCCAGGTCAGCTTCCGCCAGCTTCAGGTCTTCGCCAGCGTCGCGCGTCTCGGCACGGTCAGCGCCGCCGCCGAGGCGCTGTCGCTCTCCCCGTCGTCGACCAGCCAGGCGCTGGCCGACCTGGAGCGTCAGCTCGGCGTGGCGCTGTTCGAGCGCCCCGGGCGGCGGCTGGTGCTCAACGAACTGGGGCGCGGCCTGCTGCCCCGGGCCGAGGCGCTGCTCGACGACATGGCCGGCTTCGTCGCCGCGGCCCGTGAGCCAGAAGGCGAGCTGCGCGGCACGCTGGACGTCTCGGCCAGCGCCACCGTGGGCACCTACCTGCTGCCCGGCCTGGTGGGGCGCTTCAGCGAGGCGCATCCTCGCGCCGATCTACGCCTGCGGCTGCGCAACACCCACGAGGTCGTGGGCGATGTGCTGCGCCTGGAGGCTGACCTGGGGCTGATCGAGGGCGAGTGCCGCGAGCCGGCGCTGGTCAGCGAGCCCTGGTGCGAGGATCGGCTGGTGGTAGTGGCCGCGCCCGGCCACTCGCTGGCGAGTCGCGGCGACCTGGAGGACGGCGATCTCGCCGAGGCACCCTGGATCCTGCGCGAGCCGGGCTCCGGCACCCGCGAGGTGTTCGAGCAGGCCATGCGCGATCTGGGCCTGATGCCCCGGGTGCGCATGTCGCTGGGGCAGCACGAGGCGATCAAGCAGGCGGTGCTGGCGGGGCTCGGGCTCGGCTGCCTGTCGGCGCTGAGCGTGGCCGGCGAGCGCGAGCGCGGCGAGCTGGTGGCGCTCGACAGCCGGCTGGTGCTGTGCCGCACCTTTTCGCTGGTGTGGCATCCCGAACGCTACCGCAGCCCGCTGTGGCAGGCCTTCAAGGTGTTCCTCGTCGAGTCCCGGGGCGATGGCTGAAGCCGAGAACCGCTTTCTTGATCTGACCCCGCAGCGCCTTCGCGAGGCTGGCATACACTGAAGGCCGGGCGAAGGCAGCGGCCCGGTGTGCCTTCCAGCGGGCCAACGGCACGCGAACAGGGACGGAGAAGGACAGGACGCGATGCCAGGACGAAGGAGAGGGACATGCTCCCGGTCGTGAACGATCTGCCGCCCGCGGCGGCGGCGCTGATCGTGCTGGGCGGGCTGCTGGCCTCCAGCATCTTTGCCGATGCCGTGGCGTGCCGCACCCGGCTACCGCGCATCTCGCTGCTGGTGCTGGTCGGGCTGAGCGTGGCGATCGTTCAGCAGCTGGTGCTGGGGCTGCCTGCCGGTCGCCTCCTCGACGGTCTCGGCGAGCCGCTGGTCCAGGTGGCCCTGGTCATGGTGGCCTTCCTGCTGGGCGGCGAGCTGACCCTGGCGCGCCTGCGAACCACCGGCCCGCTGATCCTGATCGTCTCGCTGTCGGTGGTCGGGGTCGGCGCCCTGGCGGTGGGACTGGGCCTCTGGGCGCTGGGATTCCCGCTGGCGGTGGCCGTCTCGCTGGCGGCGATCTCGGTGGCCACCGATCCCGCCGCCGTCCAGGAGAGCATTCATGCCAGCGGCGACACTCGGCTGCGGGCCCGCCTGCTGCTGGGCATCGTGGCCATCGACGATGCCTGGGGCATCCTGGTCTTCGGGCTGGCCATGTCGGTGCTGGGCTGGGGGCTTCAGGGGGCGGCCGGTGGCGAGCACCTGCTGCTGGAGGCGGTCTGGGAGCTGGGCGGGGCGCTGCTGCTGGGTGCTGTCATCGGTCTGCCCGCGGCCTGGCTGACCGGGCGCCTGGCGCCGGGACAGCCCACCCAGGTCGAGGCCATCGCCCTGATCCTGCTGCTCGCCGGCCTGTCGACCTGGCTCGGCGTTTCCTCGCTGCTGGCGGCCATGGTCACCGGCATGCTGATCGCCAACCTGTCCCGCCACCATACCCGCTCGTTCAGCGAGATCGAGCACATCGAATGGCCCTTCCTGGTGTTCTTCTTCGTGCTGTCCGGCGCCAGCGTCGATCTCTTGCACCTTCACGAGGCCCAGGGCCTGATCCTGGCCTATCTGGCGCTGCGGCTGGCGGGCCGCTTGCTCGGCGGCATGCTGGGCGGGCGTCTGGCCAGGGTTCGCCAGGCCGACCTGCCCCGGGACATCGGCCTGGCCCTCACGCCCCAGGCCGGGGTGGCCATGGGCATGGCGCTGCTCGCGGCGGAGCGCTTTCCCGAGCATGGCACGCTGCTGCTCTCGACGGTGGTGGCCTCGACCCTGGTGTTCGAGACCGTCGGGCCCATGCTGGTCCGACGGGTACTGCGCGAAGAAAGCTAGGCCGGTGGCGGGGCGAAAGGGCGTCAGACGAGCGCCAGCCATATCGCGATGGCCGCGAAGTGCGCGGGATACCAGGCCAGCCACAGGCGGCGGGGCATGGTGAAGGGCACCCGCGGCGAGAGCCGGTGGGCGCCGGCGGCCAGCAGCAGCGCCACCAGGCAGGTGGCGACGGTAAAGGCCTTGGCCATCGGGGAGCTGTTCATCAGTCCGGCGGTGACCAGCACCGGCAGCGCCGACATCAGCCCCAACAGGCGCGCGTCCGGCGTCGCCGCGGGCGCGTGCAGGCGCTGCATCGCCAGCATGTAGAGCGGGATCATCAGCAGGCCCAGATGCCCATACTCGACGACCGGGCCCGCCAGCCCCCACACCGCCAGGGCGGCGATCGCCTCGGCAGTCATCTGCCAGGCGGCGAGACCGCGCCCCCGCCGTGCCGGCAGGCTCAGCAGCCAGGCGCCGCCGATCAGGCCCAGCGACAGCGTGAAGCAGATATTGAGGATCAGGCCATCGATATCCCGGGGCATCAGCGCATAGGGCAGCTGGGCGACGAGGCCGATCACCAGCACGCGGCGGGCGTAGCGCAGCGGATCGCGGGTGTTGAACAGCCCGTGCCAGGCGACCATGGCGGCGAACAGCGGGAAGGCGATGCGCCCCAGTGAGGAGTCGATCCAGTCCAGTCCCCAGGCCTCGGGCACCGCGTAGCGCGACAGATGGTCGAGGGTCATGGTGATCAGCGCCAGCCACTGGCCCCAGCCCGTCCAGGCCGAGGAAGGGCGAGCGACGCCGGCATCGGCGTTGGCGGCGAGGGACATCGCGATCTCCTTGTCATGGGTGACCCTTCCGATGACCGGCGTGTGGCGAGCGGGTTCGGCACGTGGCGCTGCCTTGTCGATTTCCTGCACAGGGTGTCGCCGACCGGCATCGAGGCGAACGCCGGTCATGCCGGCTTGTCTCACGTATTGCCTATAGTCTCTATAGGGAACGTTTCTGCCGACAACGTCCATATCGGAGCCTGCTCATGAAGATCGGCGAACTGGCGCGGCGCACCGACTGCCGCGTCGTCACCATCCGCTACTACGAGCGCGAGGGGCTGCTTCCCGAGCCCGCTCGCAGCGAGGCCAACTACCGCCTCTACGGCGAGGCCCATGTCGAGCGACTGGCCTTCATCCGCCGCTGCCGGGCGCTGGACATGACCCACGACGAGATCCGCGCGCTGCTGGAGTGTCATGATCACCCCGACCAGCCCTGCCGTGACGCCGATGCGCTGATCGATGCCCACCTCGATCACGTGGCCGCCCGCATTGCCCAGCTGCAGGCCCTGGAGCGCTCGCTCAGGACGCTGCGGAGCCGCTGCCAAGGGCAACGCCTGGCCGCCGAGTGCGGCATCCTCGACGCCCTGGCGCACCCGCCGGAAGACACCGCAACCAACGCGCCGGCCGACGACCATGTGCCGGGGGTGCATCCGCGGCTGTGAGCGGGGCCGGCGCGGCAGCACGTCCCCCTGAAACGCCAGCGGCCCCGACTCTGTCGGGGCCGCTGGCGTTTCTTGGCCTGGCGCCCGGTGTGTCTCGGCGCCGGCGCTCTGGAGGCCTGACTCGCTGAAGACCTTACTCGCTGAAGTACTTGGCCTCGATCTCGTCGTAGGTGCCGTTGGCCTTGAGCGTGGAGAGCGCTTCGTTGAAGGCCTCGGCCAGCTCGCCGTCACGCTGGCGGAAGGCGATGCCGAAGCCTTCGCCGAAGTATTCCACCGGCTCGCTGATCTTCTCGCCGACGGTCTTGTAGTCGCCGGCCTCGCTGTCGATCAGGGTGGACTTGCCGATCGGGAAGTCGAGGAAGGCGATGTCCAGGCGGCCGGCATCCATGTCCAGCACCATGTCGTCGGCGGTGGCGTAGCGGTTCACGTCGGCCACGTCGCCGTACATGTCGGTGACGTAGTTGTCCTGCAGGGTACCGCGCTGCACGCCGATCGATTTGCCGTCCAGGGATTCGGCGTCCGGCGTGACGATCTCGCTGTCGGCCGGGGCGAACCAGGCGGAGGGCGGAGTGATGTAGGGGTCGGAGAACAGCACCTGCTCGCGACGCTGCTCGTTGATGGTCATCGAGGACATGATGGCGTCGTACTTGCGCGCCTTCAGCCCGGGGATGATGCCATCCCAGCCCTGGACGACCCATTCACACTGAATGCCGATCTCGGCGCACAGGGCATTGCCCAGGTCGATGTCGAAGCCGGTCAGCTCGCCGTCCGGGGTACGGTATTCCATCGGCTCGTAGGGCACGTCGACGCCGATGCGGATGTCGCGGACGTCGGCACTGGCGGTGCCGGCGATCATGGCGGCGCTCAGCACGCCGAGGCTCAGGATCTTCTGAAACTTCATGGAGGGACTCCCCTTGTTGTTGATGGTCCACCTTGTGGGCGGCGACTCTGGGATGATGACCCGCCCACCTTAGCGGAAGGCCGGGCGGGTCGAAAGCGCAGGAACGAACGTTGGTTCCCAACGTTCGTTTGACGCTCGCCTCAGCCGCCCGTGACGCTCGCCTCAGCCGCCCGCCGGCTTGAGGTGGGCGAGCAGCCGATTCTCCAGGCGGCGGAAGACATAGATGATCGTGAAGGTCAGGCACAGATAGATCGCCGCCACGAACAGGAAGGCATCGAAGGGCGCGTAGAAGCGAGCATAGACGAAGCGGGCCGCGCCGGTGAGGTCCATCAGGGTCACCACGCTGGCGATGGCGCTGGCGTGAAGCATGAAGATCACCTCGTTGCCGTAGGCCGGCAGCGCGCGCCGGAAGGCACTGGGCAGCACGATGCGCCGCATCATCAGCCCCCAGGACATGCCGTAGGCCCGGGCCGCCTCGATCTCGCCCCTGGGCGTGGACTTGATCGCGCCGCGGAATATCTCGGTGGTGTAGGCCCCGGTGTTCAGGGTGAAGGCGATCAGTGCCGGCACGAAGGGCTTCTCGAGGATCACCCACAGCCAGGTCTCCTGGATGCCCTCGACGAATACCACGCCGTAGTAGATCAGGTAGAGCTGCACCAGCAGCGGCGTGCCGCGGAACACGTAGCAGTAGAAGAAGATCGGCAGCCGCACCCAGGCGTGCTTCGAGCCGCGGCCGATGGCCAGCGGCACCGCCAGCACCAGGCCGATGATCAGCGACAGGAACACCAGCTGGACCGTGGTGACCAGGCCGTCGCCGTAGTAGGAGAGGGTCTGCAGGGTGAAGATGCTGTTGTCGGCCAGCTGAGCCTCGAGCCAGTTCATCAGGGCGTCCATCAGTTCGCCTCCCCGTAGCCGATGTCATAGCGCTTCTGCAGGCGAGCGAAGCCCCATTCGGAGACGCTGGCGATCAGCAGGTAGATGACGGCGACGATGATCATGAAGGTAAAGGGCTCGCGAGTCGCCTTGGAGGCTTCGGAAGCGACGCGGACCATGTCCGACAGGCCGATCACCGAGACCAGGGCGGTGGTCTTGAGCAGCACCATCCAGTTGTTGGACAGGCCGGGCAGGGCGTGGCGCATCATCTGCGGGAAGCGGATGCGGCGGAACACCAGCCAGGGGCGCATGCCGTAGGCGCGGCCGGCCTCGATCTGGCCGCTGTCCACGGCCATGAAGGCGCCGCGGAAGGTCTCGCCCATGTAGGCGCCGAAGATCAGGCCGATGGTGACCACGCCGGCGACGAACTCGTTGACGTTGATGAAGATGTCGACGTCGAACTGGTAGTAGAGCCAGTCGGTGACCGCGTTGATGCCGATCTGGCCGCCGAAGAACAGCAGCATCATCAGCACCAGGTCCGGCACGCCGCGGATGACGGTGGTATAGAGCGTGCCGAGCTGGCGCAGGCCCCAGTGGCGGGACATCTTGGCGCTGGCGGTGGCGAGTCCCAGCACGATGGCCAGGAGCAGCGACAGCACCGCCAGCTCGACGGTGATCAGGGCGCCTTCGAACAGGCGCGGGCCGTAGCCGTGCAGATCGATCATGGGTGATCTCCTCGTGCGGGCGCCTTAGTGCTTGGGTGCCAGGAACTGCTTGAGACGCTCGGAGCGCGGATTGCCCAGCACCTGCTCGGGCGGCCCGGCTTCCTCGACCTGGCCCTGGTGCAGGTAGACGACCTGGGTCGAGACGTCGCGGGCGAAGGCCATCTCGTGGGTGACCACGATCATGGTGCGGCCTTCCTCGGCCAGGTCGCGCATGACCTTGAGCACGTCGCCGACCAGCTCCGGGTCGAGCGCCGAGGTCGGTTCGTCGAACAGCATCACTTCCGGGTCCATGGCCAGCGCCCGGGCGATGGCGCCGCGCTGCTGCTGGCCGCCGGAGAGCTGGGCCGGGTAGTAGTCGGCGCGCTCGCCCAGGCCGACCCGCTCGAGCAGCTCGCGGGCGTGCTTGATGGCGTCCTGCTTCGACTTGCCGAGCACGTGCACCGGGGCCTCGATGACGTTCTCCAGCAGCGTCATGTGGGCCCACAGGTTGAAGCTCTGGAAGACCATGGAGAGCCGGGCGCGCATGGCCACGACCTGCTTCCAGTCCGCCGGCTCGCGGCCGTGCTTGGTCTCCTTGAAGCGGATCGGATCGCCGTGGACGATCAGCTCGCCCTCGTCGGGCTGCTCGAGCAGGTTCATGCAGCGCAGGAAGGTGCTCTTGCCGGAGCCGGAGGCTCCGATCAGGGTGATGACGTCGCCCTTGTGGGCCTGCAGGGAGAGCCCCTTGAGGACGTAGTTGTCGCCGAAGCGCTTCTTGATGTTGCGCACTTCCAGCGGAATCGGGGTGTCGGCCATGGAAAAGGCTCCAGTTCGAAGGGATCACCTGGGCGCTGCCGGAAATCGCACCGGCGACGCGACTTCGGGCAGGGCCCCAGAGACCGTTCGAGACGGTCCGGCGTGAAAAAGGGGGCGATTCTACCAGTCTCGACCGTGAACGGCAGGCCTTCTTGCCTCTCCGTTCGTTCAACCTTGGTCCGATAGTCAGCTGGCATCCTGCCAGCCCGGTGGTGCCGCTCAGTCGGTCTCGTCCGGCGGCGCGACCGCGCTGACCAGCAGGGCGGCCCGGGCGCCGATCTCGACGGCGGCGTTGGGGAACACCACCCGCAGCGGCGTCTCGCCGACCGTAAAGGCGCCGTCGACCGCATCCTCGGCCAGCCGGGTGCCGGGGGCGAACTCGGTGAAGTTGGGCGTATCGTCGGCGAAGCACAGCCGGAAGTCCTCGGCATGGCGCTTGAGCTCGTGTTCGACGCGGAAGAAGGCCATGTCGGCCGTCGGGCGTTCCGCCGGGGGGCGGTTCTCGACCAGCGCCGCGAGCAGCGTACCCATGGGCGCCAGGGGCGCCAGGTCGTTCTCGCCGAAGGGCAGGGCGCGGCCGAGCTCCAGGGTGAAGGCCGCCGCGCCGTGGTAGTGCTTCGAATAGTGGGAGAAGGTCCAGCTGTGGGTGTGCTGGTGGAGCACCGCCTGGATGTCGGCACCGGCCAGCCAGCGCCACTGCTCGTCGGGCGTGGCGGCCTCGGCGAAGGGGTCCACGGCGAAGCGCGGATACTGGCTGTCGCGGATCGCGGTGTGCAGGTCGTGGTGGATCCGGCGGCGCCCGCTGTGGTGCGTGAAGAAGGCGTCGACCGCGGTCATCAGCGCGCGGGCGCGGTCCGCTTCATGGCCCTCGGCGTCGAGGCCGCGGCGGAACAGCCGGTTGAGATTGGTCTCGACGAAGCGCGTGCCGGCCCGGATCGCCTCGAGGTTGCCCAGGATCACCAGCGTCGGGGCGCCGAGCGTCAGTCGGCCGGCCTCCAGCCGCGCCAGCAGGTCGCCGAGCAGCTCGATAGGGGCGGTCTCGTTGCCGTGGATGCCCGCCGAGATGACCAGCGCCGGGGCCGTGGGCGACGGCGCCGCGGGCAGGAGCTCGAGCAGGCCGGGGCCGAGGATGCGGTAGCGGCCGCCGGGCAGCGTGCCCCCGTTGGCGGCGGGGGCGCCGTCCAGGGTGGTGGAGAGCCACTCAGCCAGCATGTCGACCTCGCGGAATCGGCGGATGGGCGGCGGCCTGTCGGGCCGATGGCACCGTGATGCGGGGCATGGGCAGAATCCTTGTTATATCGTTGTGAAGACGGAGTCTGGCCTTACCTTCCGGTGCCACGACGGCCGCCGCAAGGCCGGCTGTCGATTTGATGAAAAAGCCCGGTGCCTGAGTGAAAAGCCGGCGCCCGGCCATCGGGGCCGGGCGCCGGATGAACGGTGCGCCGCGAGCGCGCGTCGAGAAGCCTGTCGTGGCGGGATCAGGCGCCGCGGGCACCGGTGTAGAGGGTGTAGACGGAACGGCTGGCGGTCATCATCAGCCGGTTGCGGTCCTCGCCGGCGAAGCAGACGTTGGCGCAGACCTCGGGCAGCAGGATGCGGCCGAGGCGTTCGCCCTCGGCGGTGAAGATGCTGACGCCGTCCTTGCCCTCGCCGCCGGAGGTGCCGACCCAGAGGTTGCCGTCCTCGTCCACGGCCATGCCGTCGTAGCCTTCGCCCTGGCCTTCCACCAGGCGCTCGCCGTCCGATGCGCCCTTGCCGTCCTCCGCGAGCGTGAAGCGGAAGATGGCGGCGGGCTGGTCGGGGTAGTGCGAGGGCGCGGTGTCGGTGACGTAGAGCGTGCGCCGGTCCGGGCTCAGGCCGATGCCGTTGGGCTTGTAGGGCGCGGTGGTCAGGCGCAGAGGCTCGTCCAGGCTGTCATCGACGTAGTAGACCGCCGGCTCGATCTCCAGCTCGCGCTTGTGGCCCTCGTAGTCCACGTGGGCGCCGTAGCCGGGATCGGTGAAGATGACGCCGCCGCCGGGCAGGGTGACCAGGTCGTTGGGGGCGTTGAGGCGCTTGCCCTGCCAGCCGTCGGCCAGCACGGTCATGCCGCCGTCCCATTCATAGCGCACCACCCGGGCCGGGGAGTGCTCGCAGGCGATCAGCCGGCCGCGGTCGTCGAAGGCGTTGCCGTTGGAGTGGCCGACCTCGTGGCGCAGCACGCTGACCGTGTCGCTGGCCTCGTCCCAGCGCATCTGGCGAGCGCGGGGAATATCGCTGAACACCGCGTAGCGGCCCACGGCGTTCCAGGCCGGCCCCTCGAGCCACAGCCCGCCGCTCCAGATCCGCTCCAGCGGCGAGTTGAACAGCATGTAGCGCTCGAAGCGCTCGTCGAGCACCTGCCAGCAGTCGTTGGGATAGCGCGCGGGCGGCTCGGCGCGGGCGAACAGCGAGGGCGAGCCCGCCGCGGCGGTCAGGGCGGCGGTCCCGGCCAGGAACTGACGGCGTCCTATCGTCATATGTCACCTCATGTGAAGCACGTTTGTTGTTCGGAGTGCGTCCGTGAGGATGGCCTGAAGCCTATGTATGTGTAACTACGACGAACGTATGTTGTACATTTTGGCGGGGCGCACGATCAGCTCTCGCGGCGCCACGGTGCGCAGGCGGTCTCGCCCTGTTCCACCTCGATCAGCTCGTCCACCGGGAAGTCCAGCGCCTCGGCGCGCTCGACCAGGTCGCGGTAGGTGTCCGGGGCCAGCTCGGGGGTGCGCGAGAGAATCCACAGGTAGTCGCGGTCGGGGCCGGCGACCAGCGCCCAGTCGTAGTCGTCGGCCAGCGCCAGCACGTTGTAGCCGGCATAGAAGGGGCCGAAGAAGCTGACCTTGAGCCGACCCTGGCCGGGTTCGCCGATCGGATAGGCCTTGCCCTCGGCGACGTCCACCTCGCCGGCGTCCAGGTCGACGCCGCGGTTGATCACCCGGATGCCGCCGTCGTCGCGGCGGGCGTAGTCGGCGGTGACGCAGTCCAGGCCCTCCTCGAAGGAGTGATCGAAGCGGGCGATCTCGTACCAGCGGCCCAGATAGCGCTCGGCGTCGAAGCCGTCGACCGGCTGGGTGCCCTGGGGGATGCCGGTGCAGGCGGCGAGCCCGAGCGGCAGCAGGGCGGCGCCGAGCAGCGCCCGGCCGCGGTCGGGCAGTGAATAGCGCGGGAAACGTCGGGTGGCGGTGGGCATCCTGGCCTCCTTGGGGGGGTCCGATTCCCTGCCAGCATAGGGCCGGCGCGGCGGCGTGTCAGCCGCCGCGCCGCCCTGTTCAGCCCTGATTCAGCCCTGATTCAGCCCTGGTTCTGGCCCGATTCAGGCGTCGGCGGCGATGCGCTCGGCGATGGCGCGGCCCAGGCCCTCGGTGGTGCCGTGGCCCTTGAGATCCGGCGTCAGGGTCCCGGCGTCGCCCGCGGCGAGCACCGCCTCGATGGCGGCGAGGATGGCCGCGCCGGCCTCCGGGTGGCCCAGGTGCTCGAGCATCATGGCGCCGGACCAGATCTGGCCGATGGGGTTGGCGATGCCGCGTCCGGCGATGTCCGGGGCGCTGCCGTGGACCGGCTCGAACAGGCTCGGGAAAGTGCCCTCGGGGTTGATGTTGGCCGAGGGGGCGACGCCGATGGTGCCGGTGCAGGCCGGGCCCAGGTCGGAGAGGATGTCGCCGAACAGGTTGCTGGCCACCACCACGTCGAACCAGTCCGGGTGCAGCACGAAGTTGGCGGTGAGGATGTCGATGTGGAACTGGTCGACCTCGACCTCCGGGTAGCGCTCGCCCATGGCGGCCACGCGTGTGTCCCACCAGGGCATGGTGATGGCGATGCCGTTGGACTTGGTGGCCGAGGTCAGCTTCTTCCGTGGGCGGGTCTGGGCCAGGTCGAAGGCGTACTTCAGCACCCGGTCGACGCCGGTGCGGGTCATCACCGTCTCCTGGATCACCACCTCGCGCTCGGTGCCCTCGAACATGGTGCCGCCGACGCTGGAGTACTCGCCCTCGGTGTTCTCGCGCACCACGTAGAAGTCGATGTCACCCGGCTTGCGCCCGGCCAGCGGGCTCTGGATGCCCGGCAGCAGGCGGCACGGCCGCAGATTGACGTACTGGTCGAACTCGCGGCGGAACTTGAGCAGCGAGCCCCACAGCGAGACGTGGTCCGGCACCGTCTCGGGCCAGCCGATGGCGCCGTAGTAGAGGGCGTCGAAGCCGACCAGGGTCGAGTGCCAGTCGTCGGGCAGCATCTGGCCGTGCTCGAGGTAGTAGTCGCAGCTGGCGAAGTCGAAGGCCTCGAAGGTCAGGTCGAGGTCGAAGCGGCGGGCGGCGGCCGCGAGGGCGCGCAGGCCCTCCGGCATGACTTCCTTGCCGATGCCGTCACCGGCGAGCACGGCGATGCGCTGGGTCATGGGAACTCCTGTCGGGGAATGAGCGTTCCCCCAGTCTAGCGGCGGACAGGGCGGAGATAATCGGGGTAACATTCAAGCCATTATTGAGTTCAGGTGGAGAATACGGTGACGCCCCTCGACGATCTGGCCTTCTTCCAGTGCCTGGCCCGGGCCGGCAGCCTGACCGCCACCGCTCGCGAGCTCGGACTGTCGCTGTCGGCGGTGAGCAAGCGCCTGCAGCGGCTCGAGGCGCGCCTGGGCGTGTCGCTGGCGGCGCGCACCACCCGGCGCCTCACGCTGACCGCCGAGGGCGAGCGCTATCTGGCCCGCGGCGCGGCCATCCTCGACGACCTGACCGAGCTCGAGGAGACCCTCGGCGATCATCGCGCCGAGCTCTCCGGGCCGCTGCGCATCAACGCCACCTTCGGCTTCGGGCGCCGCCACGTGGCGCCGTTGCTGTCGGCCTTCCGCGCCCGGCACCCGCGCCTCGAGGCGAGCCTGGAGCTGACCAACTTCCCGCTCGGCCTGGCCGACCAGGGCATCGACATCGGCATCCGGGTCGGCGAGCCGCCGGACTCGCGGCTGGTGGCCCGGCGCATCCTGGCCAACCGGCGGGTGCTGTGTGCGGCGCCGCGCTACGTGGCGACGATGCCGCCGCTCAACGAGCCCGCCGACCTGGCGCAGCACGCCTGCCTGGTGCTGCGCGAGATCGCCAGCGACTACGCGGTGTGGCGCTTCGAGCGCCGCGAGGCGCCGAACGAGGAGCGGGCGGTGAAGGTCACCGGCCCCATGGCCAGCAACGACGGCGAGGTGATCCGCGGCCTGGCCCGGGACGGCCATGGCATCGCCCTGCGCTCCTGGTGGGACGTGCACCAGGATCTGGTGGCGGGGCGGCTGGTCGAACTGCTGCCCGGCTGGCAGGGCGTGCGCGCCGACTTTCATGCCGTGTATGATCGGCGCCGCCACGTCCCGCTGCGGATTCGCGCCTTCATCGCCTATCTTGAGCAGGAGATGCCGGGACGCGTCCCGGCTCGGGAGGGGCTTTTGGAAACCCGGCAAGGAGTGTCGCCACCGTGAATGTGTTGATGTTCACCAACACCTATCTGCCCATCGTCGGCGGCGTCAGCGAGTCCGTGCAGCGGCTCAAGCGCCAGCTCCAGGCCACCGGCCACAAGGTGCTGGTGGTGGCCCCGCGCCTGGAGGGACAGCCGGACTTCGAGGCCGACGTGGTACGGGTGGCGGCGGTCCAGCACTTCAACGGCAGCGACTTCTCCCTGCCGGTGCCGATTCCCGGTCAGCTGTATGACGCCATCGAGGCCTTCGAGCCGGATCTGGTGCACACCCATCACCCCTTCCTGCTCGGCGACACCGCGGCCCGGGCCGCCGAGACCTACGGCCTGCCGCTGGTGTTCACCCACCACACCCTCTACGAGCACTACACCCACTACGTGCCGGGCGACTCGCCGCGCATGCAGCGCTTCGCCGTGGCGCTGGCGACCCAGTACACCTGGCTGTGCGACGCCGTGATCGCGCCCAGCGAGAGCATCCGCGACCTGCTGCTGGCGCGCGACGGCAATCCCGAGATCCGCGTGGTGCCGAGCGGCGTGGACACGGCGCGCTTCACCGACGGCAACGGCGCCGGCTGCCGGGAAGCGCAGGGCATTCCCGAGGGCGCTTACGTGATCGGCCATCTGGGACGGCTGGCCCACGAGAAGAACCTGGTGTTCCTGGCCGAGGCCGTGTGCCGGGCGCTGGATGCCCGGCCGGAGGCCCACTTCCTGGTGGTCGGCGACGGCGACGCCGCCGAGGGCATGGCCATGGTCGCCGAGGAATGGGGCGTGGACGAGCGCGTCCACTTCACCGGCCGCCTGCAGGGCCAGGCGCTGATCGATGCCTATCACGCCATGGACGTCTTCGCTTTCGCCTCCCACAGCGAGACCCAGGGCATGGTGGTGGCAGAGGCCATGGCCGCGGGCCTGCCGGTGGTGGCGGTCGAAGCGCCGGGCGTGGTGGAGGTGGTGGCGGACGAAGAGAACGGGCGGCTGCTGGCCGAGGATGACGCCGAAGCCATGGCGGCGGCCCTCGACGAGCTCGGTGACCCGGCGCGGCGCCTGCCGCTGCATCACGGTGCCCAGGCCACCGCCGCGGACTACGACGAGCGCCTGTGCGCCGAGCGCTGCCTGGCCGTCTACCGGCGGGCGATCGCCAGCGGCGGGCCCTTCACCCACGCCGACGACGGCGGCTGGGACCGCGTGCGCGGCCGGCTGGGCGCGGAATGGCAGATGCTGCGCTATCGCGGGCGGATCCTGCGCCACCTGGTGCAGGAGGAGTGGGAGCAGGAACGGCCCTCCTGGTGGCCCGGCAACCGCTCCGACGAGCCCGAACTGCCCTCGAAATGAGCTGACCTCCAAGTGAATTGCCTTCCAGACCGGCGGCCTCGACTCGGGCCGCCCGGCCCAGGCCTCAGCGCCGCCGGCGGCGTTCGGCCCAGCGCTTGAGCCCGTAGAGCAGGGCCACGCCCAGCACCAGCCCGCCGAGGGCCATGACCACGTCCTTGCGGCTGTCGGCGGCGGCCAGCTCGCCGAGCTGGCTGCCGAGCAGCGTCACGCCGGCGAGCCCCGGCAGGATGCCCAGGGTCGAGCCGATCATGTAGTCGCGAAAGCGCAGGTGAAAGGCCCCGGCCATCATGTTGGTCAGGGTGAAGGGCGCCAGCGGCAGCAGGTTCACCAGCGTCATGGTGCGGATACCGCGCCCCGAGAGGTAGCGCGACAGGCCCTTAAGGCGCTGGCCGCCGTGGCGCAGCAGGGCGTCGCGGCCGAGCTTGCGGCCCACCCACCAGGTCAGAACCGAGGCGGCGAGGGTGCCGGCCAGCGCGTAGCCGAAGCCCCACCAGGGGCCGAACAGCAGCCCGGTCAGCGCCACCAGCAGGCTCAGCGGGAACATCACCAGCGAGGCGCCGGCGTAGACCGCCATCACCACCAGCACCGCCCAGGGCGCGTCGCGCCAGGCCACCGAGCCCTTGGCCAGCGCCATCAGGCTGTCGACGGTAAGCAGGTCCTGCATGGCCAGCCACTGCCACAGCAGGCCCAGGACGACGAGAAGGGTGAGGGTCAGGGCGACGACGCCGAGGGATCGGGACATGGGGCACGGGATTCCTGGTCAGCTCAGGCCACAGCATACGGCAGTGACGCCATGGCCCAAAGCCTCGCGCCGCTCCGGTCCGGCAAGCCTCGATCATGAGACCACACGCGTTCGTCCGTGGTCGTGCTTGCGGCGTGATCGCTCGAGCTGCCCGTCGGCATGCCGGCATCTCGCTATGGCAGGGGCTTCACGATGCCCATATCGACGGCTCGTTCACGGGGCGGCGCGGTGTCCTCTGTCGATGCCTTTCGCCACGCCAAGGGCCTGAGCGGGGTCGAGAGCGTCTGAGAGGGGCCGAGAGGGGCTGAGAAAGACGGGCAAGATCTTGCCCGCTGGGCAACTTCTTGCTCGATCTGGGCAAGATCTTGCCTAAACGTATTTAGTCTGGCGCGGCGTGATTTTTATAACACGCTGATTTGCATGATATATGTCCATCCTGGCCCAGGAAATGCTCCTTTAAGACGTCCATCGGACACCGTCATTCATCGTCAAGGAGCAGACACATGCCTACCCCGTGTTATATCAGCATCGAAGGCCAGACCCAGGGCAACATCACCGCCGGTGCCTTCACCCCCGAGTCCGTCGGCAA